>CAZACO010000133.1:0-8507 GCA_964483185.1 uncultured Desulfobacteraceae bacterium | reverse complement strand
AGGATTTGACCGGTGGAGACGACGGCTTGAGAGGGATTCATAGACCGGATGTGGGTATAGGCCCCCTTTCCTTTTCAGTCCAGGAACCGCTGGTATTCTATTTTTTTGTACTCTTCATCGTTGTCGTGTCGATATTGATTATCCGGAGAATAACCGATTCTCCATTTGGAAGCGTGTTCCTTGCCATTCGGGAGAATGAGCAACGGGCAGAGAGCGTGGGCTACAAGGTTCGGGATTACAAAATCGTCGCCTTTGTAGTGTCGGGTTTCTTTTCAGGCATAGCCGGGGCTCTCTTCTGCATGCACATCAAATATGTGGCCCTGAGTTTTTGCCACTGGAGCCTCTCCGGGGAAGTGGTCATGATGTCACTTGTGGGCGGAATCGGCTCCTTATACGGGCCGATGGTCGGCGCCGGTCTGGTGACCGTGATGCAAGATTTTTTTTCAACCATCTGGGATCGCTGGCTCCTCATAATGGGAGCGGTCTTTGTTGTCTTTGTCATGTTTTTCCAGGGAGGCGTATGGGAAGGGATTGAAACGTTGATCTCTTATTGCTCGCAAAAACTCAAGCGAAAAGAAATTTCAGGATGAGGAGTTGGAGGTGTATCCTAGATGAATATTGCCAATCCGATAGAGCTTCAGGCCTTTAACAGGCCGGATAAAATCGCGGTTGTTTTTGGTGAAGAGCAATATTCCTACGGTAGTATGAATGCCCAGTCAAACAGGGTGGCCAATGCACTCATGTCCATGGGGATCCAAAAGGGGGATCGTGTCGCCATGTGGCTTCCCAACCGCTTTGAGTTTTTGACCGCCTTTTATGGAATACTCAAAATAGGGGCTGTGGCCTTACCCATGAATATCCTTTACAAGGAAAGAGAGATACAGTTCCTGTTGTCCAATTCACAATCCAAGGCCGTTATTGCCTTGGAAGAAGGGTTGAAAACACTCAGGCAGTTAAGGGGAAACCTGCCTGATCTGGAAAAGATCATCGTCGTTGGTCAAGAAAAGGACTATGACGATGCCGTTAGTTTTAAAAAGGAAATTGCAGCCCATTCGAATCAGTTTATTAGCCTCAATTTGTCTCCGGATGATCCCGCCACCATATTGTATACATCAGGCACTACCGGCAACCCCAAGGGTGCGGTGTTGACCCATTACAACCTCTTAATGAACTCAGAGTTCTACGCTGCCGGTCTCGGGACCAAAGAAGGCTGGGTGGGGATCTGTGTGCTTCCCCTGTCTCATCTCCTTTCTCTTGCAGCGGGTGTGATGGTGTTGTTCGGAAAAGGGGGCACGATGCATGTGATGGATCGGTTTGTGGCGGAGGAGGCGGCCGAGATTATTTCACGTCACAGGGTGAACTACTCTTTTGCCGTCCGCACCGTATATACATTGCTTTTGGCCCTTCCTGACGAGCCTCGGTTCGATCTGACCTCTCTGGAGGTCTGCATCGTCACCGGTGCGGTGACTCCCTTGGAATTGAGAAAGGAGATAGAAGGAAAATTCGGGTGCAAGACGATCCAGGCGTATGGTCAGGTTGAGAGTTCCCCTGTCATTACCATGGATCGCATCGATATGAAGAGGAAGTTTGAGAGCGTGGGATACCCCCTGCCTCATATCGAAGTCAAGATCGTAGATGACGAAGATCGATCCCTCCCACCCAATGAGCACGGTGAGATCTGCTGTAAGGGGCACTGCGTGATGAAAGAATACTGGAACAATCCTGTTGGTACAGAGTCTACTATTATAGACGGCTGGTTACATACAGGGGATATCGGCATGCTGGATGACGAAGGGTATCTTTATATTTTTGACCGCAAGAAAGATATGATCATATGTGGTGGGTACAACATATATCCTATTGAACTGGAAGAACTCCTCTACGAAAACCCCAAGGTGTTAGAGGCTGCGGTGGTGGGTATGGCGGATGAAAAAATGGGAGAGATCCCAAAGGCATATATTACCCTCAAGCCTGGCGAAAAGGCGGATGCGGAAGAGATGATGACCTATGTTAAAGACAGATTGGCCAAGTATAAGAAGTTGAGGGCTGTAGAGTTCCTCTCCGAACTGCCCAAAGGTCCTACGGGCAAAATCTTGAGGAGAGAACTCAGGAAATTATCCGCACAACCATAGCGAAAAGATGTGAGCGACCCGCGAACCTTCGCTGTATTTTGGAGAGTCTGGCAACAAATAGGCCGGGGTCTATGTTAAATGAAAGCAGTACTTTTTTATGAGGTCGGGCAACCCCTGGTTTTGGAGGAGATACCATCACCCCGGCCGGCACGGGGAGAAGTCCTCCTGAAAGTGAAGGCATGCGGCATATGCGGCTCTGACATCCATATCGCTTATGAGGGGATCACGCCGACTGCCTTTCGGCCCATCATCCTTGGCCATGAATTCAGCGGAGAGGTTGTGGAAGCCGGGGAAGAAGTAGAGGGGTGGAGTGTGGGAGACCGTGTGGCGGCATCCTGTATCGTCTCATGCGGCAGCTGCCTCCATTGCCTTTCCGGGCACCAGCAGATATGTCTTCGAAGACGACTTTTGGGGGTCCATTTAAATGGCGGTCTGGCTGAATTCGTCGTTGCTCCTACTGCAAATCTAATAAGGCTGCCGGATAAAATATCTTATGAGGAAGGGGCTATCCTGACGGATGCTGTGGCAACGCCTTATCATGCGATCACGCGGAGAGGGCACCTGGTTCCCGGAGAAAGTGTAGCCGTCATCGGTTGTGGAGGGCTGGGCATTCATGCAGTTCAGTTGGCCAGGATTTTCGGAGCAGGACTGGTCATCGGGGTGGATGTTTCAGATGTGGCGCTTGGTCGGGCCAAGGCATGCGGTGCTGATCTTGTTTGCAGATCCGACCGGGAGGATCCGGTGTCGTTTATTCAGAAGGCAACCGGGGGACTGGGTGCGGATTTAACCATAGAATGCGTGGGTCAGCAAAAGACCATCGCTACGGCCGTGGCCTCCCTGAGGGCCGGAGGCAGGGCCGTGGTTGTGGGCTTGGGGTCAGAGGAAATCACTACGTTAGCACCGATTGAATTTGTGCGCCGTGAGGTTGCGCTTCTGGGGTCTTACGCCTTTACGGTCAAAGAGATTGCAGAACTCGTGCAGTTGGTCCAAAACGGCAGAATGGACATTTCCGAATCTGTGTCCAGGACGTTCGCTCTTCATGAAATCAATGAGGCTTTGGAGGCATTGCATAAAAAGATTGATGATCCGATCCGAATTGTTGTGACCATGTGATCGCATCGCAACAGCCTCCTGCTTTGTTGCGGTCTGTCAGACCTTATCGGGTCAACATCTGGGGCGAGGCAGTCCGTTTTCGATATCCGCTACGAGAACCGGACGGTCAGGTTCATGATCATCTATCCGTTTTTTTAAGTCTGAAGCTACATCATCCGATTCATAGGTGCAGAGATGTCTTTCAAATTGAGATGGCTGGGTACCGCCTGTTTTGAGATCGTATTGCCCAATAACCAGACGGTGGTGATAGATCCTTATGTGGACGATTCGGTCAGCGCGCCGATTCGTTCCGAGCAGTTCAATGCTTGCCACTATATCTTTATTACCCATGGTCACTACGACCATGTCCTCGACGTGGGAAAACTGGCCAGACGCTTCAACCCCGAGATTTTCTGCAGCGACGTGGCCGCTCATTCTTTGATCGAGGTGCAGGGGGTTGATCCCGAGCGGATCACTCGGATCAAGCGAGGCGACCCGATAGAAAGACAAGGGCTGAAGGTCGATGTGCTCGAAGGCTTTCATGTCGATTTTGCCAGTGAATACCAGCGGCTGACCGGGCATGGTCTCCCGGAGAGTGCCACCGGGCCTATGTCAGCGGTCAAAGAAGCCCTTAAGGTCATGTTAGGTACCGACCGGGTACCCGAACAGTTTGAAGAATGGATGGCCAGATATCCTGGAGGCGAACAGCTCAATTTTGTATTTGAACCGGCCGGAGGTAAAAGGGTCTATATGGCGGGAACATACCCGCATCCCGCCATCATTGAGGCAGCCAAGGCGGCAAGAGCCTATATCACCCTGTTACAGGTCCTGCCCGGGAATACCGTACACGGCATGGAGGAACAGATCGTCAGCCTGGCTATCGCCTCCGGTTGCAGGATCGTCGTTCCCCAGCACCACGATCCTCTTTTTCAAGGAAGCAAACAGACAGATCTCTCGGAGTTGAAAAGGATAATGGCCGAGAAGTCGAACATTGACTTTCAGGAGTTTGTTCCCGGCAAATGGTATGTTTATGACTGAAGGTAAACGAAAGAGGATTTCTTTGGAGTAGAAGGTTGATGGTCCCGTAAAAAGTATGTTTTCTCGCAAAGACGCCAAGAACGCCAAGAAAAGATCTTTTAATATTAACAAGTTAACTTGCGAGCTTTGCGCCTTTGCGCGAGATTTTGATTTTTTACGAATGCATCAAGGTTTGATAACACAGAACGGATGCTATCGGCTTGGGAGAGGATAGGTATGTGGTGCGATTATGAGGAGGTGAAAAAGAAACTCTATCCTGGAATGGAGTTGGTGGAGAGTGTTAAAGAGGCCCTTGAAATCACCGCGGTTTTAGGAGAAAGGGTCTATCTCATCGATGCCGTAACCGGTGAGGAATTCAGTTATGAAGGATCCAATAGAAAGGTCAATCGAGTGGCCGATGCCCTCATCAATATCGGCCTTGAGAAGGGGGATCGGGTCGGATTTTTTATGGGTAACAGCCCCAGGTGTCTCTTCACGATTCTGGGCATCTTTAAGGCCGGCATGACTGCGGTCCCTATCAATTACAACTTCCGGGAAAAGGAGATTACGCATTTAATTAATACCGCCAAGATATCAACAATTGTTGTCGATCCTCATCAGGGATACCTTGATATCCTGGCCAATGTTTCCTCGAAAAATAAGGTTCTCAAGACCATCTTGATATATGGACCCGGGGATGTGGAGGCGAGGCCCAAGGCCAGACTGCTTCAGATGGAGGATCTGCTCGCCACGGCAAAGGATGTGAATCCCGATGCGCGTGTCCACGGAGAGGACCCTTGTGTTATTTTTTTTACTTCGGGGACCACCGGGATGCCGAAAGGAGCGCCTATTACGAATAAGATGTTTCTGCTTGCAGCCCAGAGTGTTCTGGCCATACCCTGGACCGATCATAAGACCAGAAACTATACGGCGTTACCCCTCTTTCATGCAAACGCCCAGCTTTACTCCATGATGGCGATGCGCTGCATGGGTACCTCCCTGGTCTTGACAGACCGGTTCAGCCCCAAGAAGTTTTTCGTTGAGATAAACCGATACCAGGCCAGCTACTTCAATTCCATCGGCGGCATGATGCAGATACTCGACGCTGCCTTCGAAAACACCCCTGTTCCAGAACACACGGCCAAATACGTTTTTGTGGGAGGTACGCCTGTTGAGCTTTGGCACAGATTCGAGGAGAAGTTCCATGTGACCATTTTTGAGGGATATAGCCAGAGTGAATCGCCTGTGCTTTTTCTGAATGCTCATCCAGATTCCAGCAGGCGAAAGGTCGGTTCTTTTGGTGTCCCGGTATTCCCCGATCTGGGACGGAAAACAAAAATTGTTGCGGACGACGGTCAAGACGCCCCTGAAGGCGAGGATGTCACCGGAGAATTGCTCCAGATCGGCTTCAATATGAAAGGGTACTGGGGGGAGGAGGAGAAGACCAGAGAGGCATTCACAGATGGCTGGCTCCATAGCGGTGATGTTGTCCGGCGCGATGAGGACGGCTTTCATTACTTTGTGGACCGCTTGAAGTTCATGATTCGTAAAGGAGGCGAGAACATCTCCGCCTTTGAGATTGAAGACGTTATCAACAGTTACCCGGGCATATCCGAATCTTCTGTTGTTCCGGTGCCGGACCCTCTGAGAGAAGAGGAGATCAAGGCCTTTATCATGCCCTCAGAGGGGGAGACGATCGATCCTGCAGGCCTCATTCGCCACTGTACGGCCAAATTAGCCTATTTCAAGGTTCCGAGGTTTATTGAAATAGTCGATTCATTTCCCAAGACCGCCACCGAAAGGATTCAAAAGATGGAACTGAAAGACAAGGAAAAGAAAAAATCTGATCACGGTTGGGATAGAGACAAGGAAATGCCTGACTGGAAACAGGGATAAAGAGGCCGGTTATGAAACCCTCGTTGAATACGCTTTCTTTGACCCGAAAGCTCCTCGGCTTTGATACGATGAACCCGCCGGGCCAGGAACGCGGCTGTGCAGAGTACTTGGGAAGGTTGCTCGAGGATGGAGGCTTCGACACACATCTCCACGAATTCGGAGAAGGGAGGACGAACCTTGTAGCCCGGATAGAGGGAGTCAGGGACGCGGCGCCGATCTGCTTTACCGGACATATCGATACCATACCTCTTGGGGCAACCCGTTGGAGCAAAGACCCGTTCAAAGGTGAGATTGAAGGAGACAGGATATACGGGAGGGGTGCTGCGGATATGAAGGGCGGCGTCGCAGCCATGGTTATCGCCGGCCTCCAGCTTGCCGAATTGCCAAAGGGTAGGGCAGGGATAACCCTGGTGATTACTGCCGGTGAAGAAACAGGGTGTGAAGGTGCGTATTTCCTGGCGTCCCATGGGACCGCCCTGGGTGAGGCGGGGGCGGTTGTGGTCGGGGAGCCCACCTCCAATTTTCCGGTGATCGGCCATAAAGGCGCCCTTTGGATTGAAGCCCGGGCGACCGGCATGGCAGCACACGGCTCTATGCCGGAGAAAGGGATCAATGCCATTTACAAGGCAGCGCATGCCGTTAAAAGACTGGAGAAATTCGATTTTGAAATTGCTCCCCACCATCTGTTAGGCCTACCGAGCCTCAATGTGGGAACCATCAGAGGCGGTATTAATATAAATTCTGTTCCGGATCAAGCCCTGATCGGTATAGACATCCGCACCATTCCAGATCAAAGTAATAAAGAGGTCTATGAAAAACTGGCGTCTTATCTTGGGCAGGAATTGGAATTGAATCGCCTCATAGATGTGGGGGGTATCGCAACAGATCCCAAGGATGAATGGATTCAGGAAGTTTTCAAGATTATGGAACCATTCCTCAAGGAACGGCCCGTGGCGCGGGGTGTTACATACTTCACTGACGCCTCGGTGCTTACCCCGGCCTTCGGCAATCCTCCCACTGTCATCCTCGGCCCGGGTGAGCCGGAAATGGCACACAAGACAGATGAGTTTTGCCGTGTTTCCAAAATAGAAGAGGCAGGTGAGGCGTATCTGGAAATCGGCCGCAGGTGGTGTGGCTTGTGATCTCCTTTACACCTCGGGTAGCGTTTGGATCATGGCCGGAAGCGATCCTGTTTTTTGGTTCCAACGCCCCCAATCATGTTAGGGCCAGGTTTTAAATCCGCCAGAGGCGAACAAGGGTTGTATTCCCCGCCCCTAGGGGCGCTCAATGCTTTTGATGATAGCCCGCGTTTTGCGGCGGGGTAGTTCATTGTTGATGGCGGTCGTCTGATGGCATGGACGTATCGATAACAATGGGAGAATGAACCCATGAATATCAGTCAATTACTGACAAAGTCCGCGCATACTTTTCCACAGAACCTCGCATTAATTCATGGCCCGAGAAGGTTGACCTATGCTCAATTCAATGCCCGTGTAAACAGACTGGCCAACGCCCTTCGCAGACTCGGCATTCAGCAGGGAGATAATGTTGCTGTCCTGCAGTATAACTACCCTGAGACCCTGGAGTCTCTCTTCGCATGTTTTAAGGCGGGCTGTGGCGCCGTGCCGATTAACTTCAGGCTTCACCCTAACGAATGTGCCTTTATCATCGATCACTCCGAAGCAAAGGCCGTGATTTTTTCCTCTGAATTCAATGAAGCCATCATAGGTATCCGCGAGCGTATTCCAGATGCCAGGCATCTCATCACCCTATCCGGTGCTCAAGGTGAGATCTTGGATTATGAACACCTGTTGTCTGTAGAGGCGGAGCAATTCAGTGATGCCGATGTCCAACCTGATGACCTGGCATGGCTTTTTTACACCTCAGGGACAACCGGTATGCCCAAGGGTGCCATGTTGACCCATCGAAACCTGATCGCTGCGTCCATGAATTTTTATGCCGACATATGCCCCGGTTTCGGGCCTGATGATGTGGTGCTGCATGCCGCCCCACTTTCCCACGGCAGCGGCATATACGCCTTGCCCAATATCGGCAAAGCGGCCACCAATGTTATCCTGGCGTCAAAATCATTCGATCCTGAACTGATCTTTGAGACCATTCAAGAATATCGGGTCACGAATATGTTTGCTGCCCCGACAATGATAAAACTGATGGTGGAAAGCCCTGCTGTCGACAGATATGATCACAGTTCCCTCGGGGCGCTCAATTATGGTGGGGCCCCCATGTTGGTGGAAGACCTGAAACAGGCCATGGAAAGACTGGGACCTTGCCTGGTCCAGTTATTCGGGCAGGCAGAGTCGCCCATGACCATTACCTATCTGCCCCATAGGGATCATCTGCTCACAGGGA
>CAZACO010000132.1:0-8534 GCA_964483185.1 uncultured Desulfobacteraceae bacterium | reverse complement strand
TTCATGGAAAGCCTCCTTTCCTGTTTGACCCGTTATTCTCTTGAGGTGACAGGCTCCGGAGCGCTGTCACCGCCATCTCCTTCACCTGTCGTTTGACAAGCCTGTGGTCCACCCAGGTCTGAAACTCGGCATCATCGTCTTTCAGAAGCTCAAGTGCCCTGCCGGCCTCCCGGACCTTGAGCAGGCCCATGATGCACGCAGACATCCCCCTGACGGCCGGGTCCTCGGATTCGAGGTAGGGCACAATGTGCAAAACGGCATCCCGAACAAGATCGGGCCTCACCTGAGAGAGCCGTGCAATCCCCCAGAGGAGACCGCGCTGCAGCATGTCATATTCCAGATAGTTCCCGTCCTTCTTTGCGTAGGATATCAGTATATGGGCGTATTCCTCAGCCAGGTCTTCATGGCAGGCCAGGATTTCTCCCATGGCCTCCGGCGAACCCCATCCGATCCCCCCTGATTCGTCATTGAGGTTCCACATGAGCCGGCGAATGATGACCCTGGCCGCCTCCATATCCTCGTCAGCGAGCCTTGCCACCATGCCGCCCATGACGATAATTGCAGTCCATCTGAGGTGATCATCTCCCTGGTAAAGGAAGGAGAAAAGGGGATTGATCACCTGGCGGGCCGGCAGCTGGTATAGCTCGTCCAATGCCGCGTCAAGCTCCATGGAGGTCAGGATGGCACGAACCCTCTTTTTCAGGTGACGGCCTCCGGCTTTTTGGGAATTCACTCCGGTCTTCTTCGTCAATTTTTCTTCCTGAGTTTTCCGCTTCAGTGGCAGCGTGAGAGCCGTCTGCTCCTGTCAGGATCACGTGCCATCGTCGGTCAGGACCCTACCCTCTCCCGGATAAACAATACGCTCTCCGGGCGGGGTCGCCCCCGGTCCTTCCGGCCAGGTGCCGGGCTGCGGATCAGGTCCTTCCCGTGACACGGCCGTCGGCCTCTTATCTTTCATCTTAGGATGGTTCCGGATGTCTATACCCGGTACCGGGGCACTGAACTCGATCGGGATATTATTGGGATCAAAGGTATAAATAGAATAAATGAAGCCATGGTCAATCACTTCGGAAACCCAGATGTCAGCGGCCTCAAACCTTGCCTTCAATTCCCACAGGTCTTCCTCCGTTTTCACCTCAAGAGAGACGTGGTCGAATGCAAAGGCGCCTTTGACAGGGACCCCGTGATCCTTTTCAGGGATGGTGTCAACCTCGGGCCACTCGAAAAAGGCGATCATATCATGGGCGGATATCTCAAAAAAATAATGCCGGTATCCCGGTCGTCCAAGACCTGCCACCAGGCGCATTCCGAGCAGATCCCGCCAGAATCGGATCGTCATATCCATGTCTTTGGTGGCCATGGCCAGATGATGTATTCCGGTGTAGGTTATCATGGGACTCATGCGAGACTTCGTTTGGTTAAATGTTATTCGTTATCGGTTATCGGTTCCGGATGCCCGTTCATTTCACGCCCTGGCGTGATTGGACATTGGACGTTCCATCCACCGAAGGCGGACAAGTGCTTGCTCGCCGCTGGCGAGTTGGACGTTCGTCCTTTCAAAAGGCTCTGCCTCGATCTGACTGGCCTGCCCGCCATGCCGAGAGCGCAGACCGGACAGCGAGGTAGGCGGGCCTCTTTTCCGGCCAGAGGCGGCGCTTGTGTGAAACTCGGAACGCAGAACATTTCGTGGATATCGAATATCCAACATCCATCATCAAATATCAATTATCTCTGGTCAGACTTTCTCTTCCATAAGGCGGCCCAGGCTGACCAGATGGCCCTTTTCTTCTTCTGCCAGATCATACAGCACGCCCTTACCCGGCTCGTCATGGACTTTTTCAGAATATCTCATGTAGAGGTCTAAGGCCTGGGTCTCCAGCATCATGGCGATATTGAGCAGATCGGGCACCGTTTTCATGGCATCCCTCTGTTGCTCCAGAAACTCCTCTGTCGTAAAACCGCCCTCCATGATCCCGGGCACGGTATCCGCATCAAATGCCTCTCGATCGGCAATGGTTGGATCCATTGTGAGATAGAGATCGAAGAGCCGCTGCTTGTGGCGCTCCTCTATCTCTGACAGTCTGGCGCCCAGACCGGCCACATCCGGGTCATCTGCCCGTTCACTGACAGCGGTGTAAAACCCTCTCAACCCTTCTTCCATGCCATAGGCAAGGACAATGATCTCTTTGGGGGTTTCGTCGCCTTTCAGAAAAGGCATACCCATTTCAGCAGGACCGGCCGCTGTCAGACCGTTCCAGGCCCTGATGCCTCCCTTGAGATTGTAGACCTCCCTGAAGCCCTGACCGGCGAGGAGCTGCGCAGCAGCACGGCTGCGGCCACCGACGGCTCAATACGCGATAACAGGCTTGTCCGGGTCCAGTTCACCAATTCGGTCAGAAAGCGCGGGCAATGGGACCAGTTTGGCACCCGGAATCCTGGCTTTCTCGTACTCTCCGGGCTGGCGTACATCCAGTAGGGTATAGGTTCCCTCTTTATGTTCACTCATGAAGGTCCTGGCTGCTTCCGCATCCATATTCGCCACGGGCGTCAGGAACTGTTTCCATCGCATGGTCTTTTCCCTCCTGTGCTATAACCAATAAGAAACATTTTTTGGACTCGTTCCCCTTTGGCCGAAGCTTTTGAGTCTTCTTAAGAACCCCGGCTCAGGGAATGGAAGCCCTCCGCATTACGGTCACTTTAGAGAATTCCTTGTGTTTGTTGCGCAGGACATATTTGCTAACGTCCTGCTTATCCTATGTTACGGTTTTTCCGCTATGATGCCGGCAACGGCCCTCCGGGTATCCATCAGCCCCTCATGATAACGGAGACAGCGGAAATCACGAAACAGATCAAGCAGCTCATTGTGTTTCAGCAGGTAATCCGGATTCCGGGGCCTGCCGAATCGGGCCTGATCGACGATATAGGTCTCATATACCAGCATTCCCCGGCTACGCAGTCCCTGCTTCATCTCCGGAATCAGCGGTCGATGCAGATAATTAAAGCAGATAATGAGGTCATATGCACCTGGATCGATATGATAGCCGCTTTCCAGATCCGCCACGCAGACGCTGAGAGTAACCCCTGCCTTCCTGGCAGCTTCCAGCGCCTTGCCCGCGGCTTCCGGCGATATGTCCACCCCTTCCACCTCGAAACCGATCCCGGCTAAGAAGATCGCGTTTCGCCCATTCCCCATGGCCACATCAAGGGCCCTTCCCCTAGGCAATAGATCCTTATTCTCGACCAGGAATCGGGACGGCCCGAGCGTATTTTCGTGAATGTCGGTCATTTACGAGCGTATGCCAGAACCTTTCATCCGGTTCCGGTTCAGTTCCTCGACAGCCCGGGGCCCCCATGTCCCTGATTCATAGAACAGGAGTCTTTCAGGCCGGTCACTGCATGTTTCACACGCGTTCAGAATCGGTGTCAGAAACGCCCAGCAGAGTTCCACGCTGTCCTGCCGCAAGAAAAGCATCTGGTCGCCCAACATGCAGTCCAGCAGCAGTTTTTCGTATGCCTCCATCAAAGCGTCTTTCTGGCCCTGGGCATAACGGAAATCCATGGTTACCGGCTTGAGACACACCCTGGGGCCGGGCTGTTTTGTCTGAAACATCAGAGAGATTTGCTCATCCGGATAGATCCCCAGGTTCAGCCGATTGAGGGCGATATGCTCCCCGAGCACCTTTCGGAACATGGAGTGGGGAACCTCTTTAAACTGAATCGTGATATCGGTGACCTTTTCTCCCATTCGCTTCCCTGAAATGAGGTGGAACGGGGTGCCCTGCCATCGCCAGTTATCAATAAAAATTCTCATGGATGCAAATGTGGGGACCAGCGAATTAGGGTTTATGCCAGGTTCCTCCCGATAGCCGGGGACCTGTTTCCCCCTGACCACGCCGGACCCGTATTGACCGAGAATCAGGTATTGGTTCAGGCTCCCCACCGGAAACTGCCTGAGGCTTCGGTAAACCCTGACCTTCTCATCCCGAACCCTGTCCGCCTCGAACTCTGAAGGGGGGTCCATCGCCGTCAGCGCCAGAAGCTGCATCATGTGATTCTGGAACATATCCCTCAGTATACCCGCCTGCTCATAATACCCGGCCCTGTGTTCAACCCCCAGGGTCTCCAAGGCCCGGATGCTGACGCTGTCAATATATCTTCGATTCCATACCGGTTCAAAAATGGCATTGGCAAAACGAAACATCAGGATGTTCTGTACGGTCTCTTTTGCCAGATAGTGATCCATCCTAAAGATCTGATGCTCCTGGAAATGTTCATGAAGGGTCCTGTCCAGGGCCACAGCGCTTTCCAGATCACGTCCAAACGGCTTTTCAACCACAATTCTGGACCAGCCATATCCCTCTGTTCCCTCTGCCGCAAGGCCTGCCCGGCCAATCATTTGCACTGCCAGCTCACAAAGCGACGGAGGAATGGCTAAATAAAAGATCCTGTTCTGTGCCATGCCCCGGCGTTGGCCCTGTTTCTTCAGAAATTCCCCTAATGCGATGTAAGAGGAGACATCCGAATAATCGATGGACCGGTAGTGGAGTCGATCTGCGAATGTCCTCCAGCCGGAATCGTCCGAATGGGCCTTTCTGCCCAAGGCCTTCCGCATCTTTTGTCTGAAACCCTGGTCGTTCAGCCCTGTTCGTGCGCATCCCACCACCCTGAACGGGGCCGGCATCTCCCCTTTTCGGTGCAGGTTAAAGAGGGCCGGAACGATTTTTCGTGAGGTCAGATCCCCGGAAGCCCCGATGACAACAAAGGTGCAGGGATCAGGGCCGTCTTCCCCGACGGGCGTCACAACCGGGAAACCCGTTTCAGTCGCAGCGGTCCCCGGTGTCACTGAATCGACGCCGATCTTTTCATCTTTTGGATTCATCGGTCCCCTTTTTTTCAGGTAATGCCGGTTGGACCGAGTGGCCACCAATTTCTTTCCTGAGGGCCGCCACGACCTTGTCAGAAAAAGGCGCATCGTTCCGTGAGCGTAGCCGGCGCATCATCGCTATCTGCATGTCAGCCCCACCACTCTTACTCCCCCTGCTCCCAGGTGATACAATCTCTGGGACAGAAACTGATGACCTCCTGGATGTCGTCTTCAGGGTATTGAGGAAGTTCTCGGATTTCAATGAAGCCGGATACCTCATTTCTCCTGAATACGGAGGGGCAGAGTTCCAGGCACGTCCCGCAATCCGAGCACTCGCGCATATCAATGACCGGGGCCTGTCTCATTCCTGATCTTTCCTCATCGTCATCGGATCGCACGCAGTGGTTTTCAGGAACAGGGTTTACTTGAGCGTATGCGTTGCCCGCATGGTGCGGGCCAGTTCCTTGATCTCGCCTAAGGACTTGGTCATCGCGGCCCAGCCGTACCAGTAGGCATAATCCGGGTTGGCATGGAAGAGACCCTGATAGGTGCGCATCCGGTACTTCATGTACATCCTGAACAGGACCTGATCAATGTATGATCCACCTGTCTGCTTGAAGTAGAGGAAATCCGGATAGGCAAAGGGATAGTGATCCGGCTTCTTGATAATACCGTCTTTGTAGAGCCCGGCGACCCTATCAATCCCCTGGGCCATCAGGCGGTCGGCGTTTTTCATCATCTGGTCGGCCATCTCAAGCTGCAGGCGTGCATACTGTTCTGAATGACATGTGGTACAGCGCTTGATCATCGCTTCCCGCTCGGTCTTCCAGGCCGCTTCGGTCAGGCGGACCATGTCAAAGGCCTTCACCACCCCAAGCCTCTCCGTCGGCTTGCCGGTCTCCGGATTCAAGACCCCCAAGGCCTTGAGGATCGTCGCGCGGTCGGATGCCCATTGCTTATCTTCGGGCAATGGGAGCCGTACACCCAAAAAGCCCCAGGCGGTCCGGTTTTCGTGCGTGCCGTTTGGCAGGTGACAGAGCTGGCATGTGGGGGCTGCGGCCTTTTGTGGCAACTTGCCTGCCTGTTTGACAAAAAAACGGGTGCCGTGCTTTGAGCTGCTCCACATCTCCCACTGGGGGTGGTCATATCCCATGTGACACTGCTGGCAGGCCCTGGGATCCTGGGCCTCCTTTTTTGAAAAGCAGTGCCGGGTGTGGCATTCGTCGCACGAGTTGTTCTGGTAACGGTACCCTTTTGCCAATTGGTCCTTTTTCTGGGCATCCGTCTTGATCCCCATATTGTGGCAGCCCCCACATCCCTTTCCCCCTTCCATGAGGATATCAGGTTCCATGTGGGTAATGGGGAGGGCGTTCAGTGAATTCCATCCGAAATTGTGCTTCCCCCTGGCAAACTGGTCGAACTGCTCCTGATGGCACTCTGCGCAGACACGCTCATCCGGTAAACGGACAAGGTTCGAATCCTTGCTGTTCCGGTGTTTATCTCCGTGACACTCGGAACAGACGATCCCCTCTTTCGAATGCTGGCTGGCCTGCCAGTCCGCCACCAGGCCGGGTGTGACCTTGAGATGACAGGCAACACATACATTTTCTGTATCCGGAGGGTTTCCTGCAAAGGCCGGCCCAGCCGCCAGGATCACGATGACCGCCAACCAGAGGCAGTGGCCCTTCAAGGCAGAGACGTCCCGTTTTTTCATTGTCACACCTCCTGCACTGGATGCTGGTTACTCGTTACTGGATTGTCGGCTTTCTTCCCTGCGCCTTATGCCGCGCGCCTTGCGCCTTCTACCCCGGAGGCAGTGCCTCGGCAATTTTCTTCGCGAGTTCACGGCATGCGTCCAACCCCTTGTCATCCGGAACATATTGCACTCTTACGCCCGGATCGATGACGTTGAAGTCCATCTGCTCAAGTTCTTCGGTAATCAGCTTGACGGCCTCGCCGCTCCAGCCATATGAACCGAAGGCAGCCCCCACCTTGTTCTTCGGTTTCAGACCCTTCATATAGGTCAGAAAATCGCTGACAGTGGGGAAAAGCCCGTTGTTCAGGGTCGGAGACCCCACCACCACGGCCCCTGCGTCCAGGACCTCGGTGATGACATCGCTTCGATGGTCGGCTCTCAGTTGAAAGGGTCGTGCATCCACACCCTCTTCGCCCAGGGCGTTCACTATGGCCTCGGCCATGGCCTCGGTGCTGTGCCACATGGTTTCGTAGACGACCACCGCCTTTCTCTTGGGCGTCTGCCGGCTCCATTCCACATAGGCATTTATGATTTTGGATGGATCGGTGCGCCAGATTATCCCGTGGTCAGGACAGATCATATCGATGGCCAGTCCCATCTCAGTGACCTTATCCACCAATTTGAGTATCAGCGGCGAGTAGAGGAGAAGGATATTGGCAAAGTACTTCTTTGCATGGGGCATAATGGCATCCCCCACCTGGTCGTCAAACCTTTCGAGCCCTGCATAGTGCTGCCCGAACCCATCGCTGGAAAAAAGGATCCTATCCTCGTTCAGATACGTAAACATGCTGTCCGGCCAGTGGAGCATCCGGGTCTCCATAAACGTAAGTGTTCTTTTGCCTAAACTCAGCTCCCCGCCATTCTCCACCGGCTGATAATTCCATGCCTGGGAAAAGTGTTTTGAGAGGTTTTTGTGCCCCATCTTGGAACAGTAAAGGGGCTTGTCCTCTCCGACCCTGTGCATCACCCTGGGAAGGCCACCTGAATGATCCATCTCTGTATGGTTGCTGATAACGTAATCGATCTTTTTCGGATCAACGATCTGGCCGATACTGGCTAACAATTCATCGGCGAATTCCTTCTTGACCGTATCTATCAGAGTGATTTTGTCATCCATTATCAGGTATGCGTTATATGTACTTCCCTGATAGGTGGAATATCCGTGGAAGTCTCGAATATTCCAGTCGACAACGCCTACCCAGTAAATCCCTTCAGCAATCTCAATCGGTTTCATCGGTTACTCCTTTCCGAACAGGTCCTTTGTTGCCCCACAGACCGGACAGGTCCAGTCATCCGGGAGATCATCAAATGACGTCCCTGGTTCGATCCCGTTATCAGGATCACCGTCTTTAGGATCATACACATATCCGCATACTGAACATACCCATTTGTCCATAATTTTCTCCTCCCTTTATGATGTTATTATTTCATTTTCCCAACCCGGATAAATCGAAACCATACAAAGATTTTACCACGAAGGGCACAAAAAATAAGTTTTTAAAGGTTTTATGATCTCT
Source organism: uncultured Desulfobacteraceae bacterium (assembly GCA_964483185.1). Classification (GTDB taxonomy): domain Bacteria; phylum Desulfobacterota; class DSM-4660; order Desulfatiglandales; family Desulfatiglandaceae; genus CAZACO01. The sequence goes on along the minus strand of CAZACO010000132.1, from coordinate 397 downwards.
TGGTGTTCTGTGTGATCTTCGTGGTGAACGAATGGCTGTACATTACGAACGCAAATTTAAAGCGTTGGGGCTTATTTATGAATACGTTCGAGCACCCTTCTCTCGATATCATCTCTCATCTCACGCATGAGGGAGATCGGCTTATCTGCCGGGTCTTCCAACTCCCATTGTTCCACGGGCAGGCCGGGAAACAGGGGGCAGGCATCTTCACATCCCATGGATATCACCAGATCGGGCTTTCCGATGATCGGTATTTCCGCTATGGATAACGGTCTTCGAAAGGCCATATCCACGCCCTTTTCCGCCATGACCGTGACCATGACCGGGTTGACGTCCGTTGCCGGTGTCGTCCCTGCACTGAAGCTCTCCACACGGTCCCCGGCATGCAGCTGGGCAA
>CAZACO010000131.1:0-8545 GCA_964483185.1 uncultured Desulfobacteraceae bacterium | reverse complement strand
TTAAGAGCGGGTCTTTCGGAGTTGCCGTAATAGAACCAGATGCGGTCAAAGCGGATTCCCAGTGTCAGCCGATCGATGGGGAGCTTTCCGGAAACTGGACAGGAGTGGCCGGTACGGTCCAATAAAGACATGACGTCCTGAACAGAGGCGGCCAACGAGCTCAAAGTAACGCGGTGTTCGTCAAGCTCCTTGATTTTGGGTTGAAGCCTGTACAGTACAAAGATGAATACCAAGAGGGGGGTCAGCCCTGACGGGGTTTGGAAGGTGGTAAAAAGTACAAAAACGAGGAGTCCCCCTGCCAAGATTTCATAGACAGGGTTCACAAGCCCGGAGGTGACCATGAGTTTCATGAGGAGCCTGCTGATGCGGCCTGACACCCTGTCAAACCGTTTCTGTTCATACAACTCCCTGCCAAAGGCGCGAACGACCTTCATCCCGTCAATGGCCTGAACCATCCGCTTTGAGAACATGGCGTTTGCATTTGTAAGGTTTGTGCCGAGATCTTTCGCATGGCGAGTCAACATTCGAATAACGATGGAAACGAGGGTCATAAACATCATGATCAACAGCGTCAGTTTCCACGAGATAAGGAAGAGCAGTGTCGCATAGACTCCGATCATGCATACCGAGATGATCAGGCTCAGCAATGTCGAGAGGGCATCGCTCGTCCGCCAGGTTTCGGTGGAAAGGGTATTGAACAACTTACCGGAGGGACTCTGCTCAATAAAACGGTATTCGATTTTCAACAGCTGTTCAAATATGCCGGATCGGAGGCGATGGGTGATACGCATGTCGAGCCAGCCGAAGAGTACGCTGGTGCTGAAGGAAAGGAGTGCCTTCAACAAGATAGAACCAAAAATGCATCCGGCTATGACCATGAGACGGCGGTCAGGCGGGATATGGCCAAATAGTCTGGTGAGTGCGTCTGCCAGCCAGATCCCCGTATTCGGATGAAAGGCCGGTTGTTCTAACCCGTGCAGAAACGGGATAAACAGGCTGATGCCGAATCCTTCCGTCAGAGAGGAGAGAATTCCCAGGGCGATGATGGAAGGCATGGCCCAAGGATACAGTCGAAAGAGAGAGAAGAGATCTCTAAGGGTTTTGAAATCCTGTTTTGTCGGCGTTTTCAATGCGAGCATCGGTGTTTACAAAGGACTCTCATAAATCTCGATCGGGAAGTGGTTTGCAGAAAATTAAGCGCTTTCCGCTCCCTTCAGGGGCGAAGGATCAGGGAGATCGTTCAAAAAGGAATATGCGACATGCAGGCGTTTCCAATTGTCCATATGTCTAGAGGAATTTGATCTGAAAAGGCGTTATACATGACCCAATTGAAAACGAGATTAGGACGTTACCTCAGGCAAGTAAATCATACGTAGGACGGTTCGCCGTGTGAGAAGCTCCGAGGAAAGATATTCCTTTTTGAAGGATTTCCCTGATCCGGAGCTATTGGGATGCGGCGTCTCCATCTCAATCCATGGGGCCGAATTCTGCTTCGATTTTTTTCACCACACGACGGGCCCTTTGATATGCAAATAAACCGATAAGAGAACCCCATAATTCAGCCAGCATGAGACCAAAAGGTATGCGTTTGGAACCCTTTAGGTTTTTCAACATGCGAATCAGATGTCGCCCGATAAGCCATTGCACTGTGAAGCACAAGATCATAAACCTTTCACGCGGATAGGCGATGGCGCTCCTGATCAGATAGGCAACAAATGCCGTTCCCCAGCTTTTGATCTGAGCTTTCAACGCGTTATATTCCCGGCGGTGTATATGCCTGACAATGGCGTTGGGTTCATAGACAAGGGTGAACCCTTCCTGGATTACCCTGAAGAAGATTTCAAGATCTCCGCCGCCGCAGGTTGCCGTCCCCGTATCCAGGGCCGGATCAAACCCTCCGATCACGTCAAAGACGGAGCGGCGAAAGGTCATGTTGGCCCCGGTCCCGAGATCTCCGGCAGCCAGATGAGACCGACCGTGTCGTCTTGTTACATTGCGGGGGGGAAGCGTTTTTCGTTTGAAACCCTTTCCAAAGCCGCCGTATGTTTCGAAGAGGATCTGGGCCTCGGTCTCAAGTGCATGGGGCACAACCAGGCCGGTCACCGCCATCACATCAGGATCTTCGGCAAAGACCCTGACAAGGGCCTCTATCCATCCCGGGTCAACCACCACATCATCATCGGTAAATGCGATGATGTCCCCCCCCGCCTCCAGGATGGCCCGGTTCCGTGCCCAGTCAAGGCCGGGCCGGGGTTCAACAAGATACCGCACACCGGGGAACTCTTTTTTTACCAGCCTCTCGGCAGCATCGGTGCACGGTGCGTTATCGATCAGCAGGGTATCAAGACGAGGATACGTTAAGCGTTCAATCGCCTTTAAACAACCCCTCAGATTCTGGACTCGGTTCCGCGTACACACAGCCAGCGTTACAAGGGGAACGGGGCTTTCATTTTCCGTTGCTGGAGCGACAGGAATTCCGTCAATTATCCATCCTTCGGGCGTCGAATGGCATAACAGTCTACGGGCAAAACCTTCATGGACAAGACGGCATCGCAGGGTCTCTCGAATCCCTTCAATGATGTCGGTTGCGCTGCAGCATTCTTTTGTGACGGGCAGCACAATATACCCAAGCGGCCTGTCATGCAGACGGATCAGGGCCTGAATGGATGTGTATCTTTCCAATCCATCTATATCTTTGATGGGTGAAGATAATTCAAGGTCGATTATCTTGATGGGTCCCTTCATTTTCCCAATAAGAATCGCTGCAGGTTCCGTGGCATTGGAACGGTGAACACTTATATTCCTGATGCTGATAACCAGATTCTCTCTCTTTGGCCGTTACGCCTTGTTGCGGCGGTAGTTAGGCCAAGGGCTGCGTCTTATTCCAATGGCTTTTCCGCATAAGCGCTGCCAACAAAGCCTATGGCCCAGCAGACCAGTCCCAGCGCGAACACCGGCAGAACCAGCGGACGTCCTTTGATAAATTCGGGTTGACATCGCAAAAAGACCTGGGTGGTTCTCACGAACTTGACGAGGGTTATGAGAGGCGACAGGCATGCGGCCAGGAGAGGGCGCCTCGCAACGAACGATCCTTCCATCGGAACCGTTCTCAACACCCTTGAAGTGGCCTTTCCTATCCTGTTTTGATGGTACAGGAAATCGCCCAGCCCGGACCTGTGATGGTGCCACACACAGATGGCCGGATCCAGAAGGATTTTCTCGCCATGCTTCCACAGGCCATAATTAAAGAGCAGGTCTTCCTGGGGATAGTATCCTCCCTGAAACAGGCCGAACTCCTTGAAAATTCTTTTTTTGTACGATACATTACAGGTCGGGATATGGGTCACTTCCTGCTTGTCCATTCCCGGCAGGAAATCTCTGAATTCCGCCATATAGCCGGCACATCCCACCAGATTATCCCTTTCACGTCTGTTTCTCACAATGCCCCCAACGATATCGTAGGATGATTCATGGGCACCCGCTATCCGTTCCAACCAGTCGTGGGCAGCGACACAATCGGCATCAAGAAATGCGATCAGGTTCCATGTTGCCCGATCGATACCGATGTTTCGTGCTGTTCCGGGATTGGTCTTCTTATTGAGGTGAATCAGTTTGATGGCAGGATACGCAGAGGCAACTATTTGAGGCGTTCTGTCATGCGAGCTGTCCACTACAATTATTTCAAGATCCCCTGTATAGGATTGATCCTGAAGGGAATCCAGACAATCTGAAATTGTATTTTCTGAATTATAGGATGGGATGATCACGGATATCATGTGAACGGTCCATTATGCGATCTGGGGTTTCGAGGGTTTGGACGGCAGACTACAAATCAGAATGCCGTGGCGTGAAAATACAATACCTGTGATGGGCCCAGAAGCTCTTAAGTGGTCTGGAAATATTTTCCAGAAACGCGTATCTGAGTATCCTGTCTTTCATCTCCTTGTTCCCGCCGCTGTAATAGTCGAGGATGCAGATTCGGTTTTCTTGTGTGATCTTTTCTTCCAGCCATGCTGCATACCTTTTCAGACCGATTTTCCGAAAGAAATCCTGCTTGCCCATGGCGATATCGGGCCAGGGGGGAGCAACAAAATAGCCGATTTCCCTTACCTGCCAGCCTTCCTTTGTCATGGTTTCTTGAATGATCCCTGAATTCCTTTCGCTCAATTGAAAAAGCCCGATCCTCTTTTGCATCAGCGCACAAACAAGACTGAACAGATTCAGCCGGTTGGGCACGCATATGAATATCACTTTCAGGGTAACGCGGGCAAGCTCTCCTATAAGGCCTTCAAGTTTGAGGTCCGAATTCAATGCAGCAAAGTTCCAGCTCATATCGAACTCGCAATCCTTAAACGGCAGGGAAATATACGTTCCCGGGTCATAAGCAAGACGTGCTTTCAATGAGAGCTCATGCCATACCTTTTCAATCAGGGCCAATCTTTCCCTGCTATGATCAATCATCGTGACATCTGTCCCATGGATGGCCCACCACATACTGTTGATGCCCGATATCCCTGTCATTCCAAAAGCGGGTGCTTCAAGGACCGTCTCCACGCCATACCGATCTCTTATTTTGCTGAAGTATTCATTCAGGATAAATCGTTCATAGGTCGTGCCCAGGCCATCATGGCGTGTTTCAAAGTAATGTTTCCAATTCCAATAAATCGGGTCCATCCTTGTTGCTCCAGACAATTATTCGAAAAAGTCATTCTGCCAACTGCCTTAGCTGGGGGTGAACTTCCCCCAATCACCTGACCGGTTTCATCAGATAGACCGGGTGCAGGGGGGAGTCGATTATTTTTTCAATGGTGATGTCTGTATCCAGCTTGTACGCCAAATACTCTCTAATATTTTTTAGCCTCTGGATTTGTTCAACTGGTTTTTCAAGGCTCATGTCAATGAGCAACTCCTTAAAGAGCTGAACGAACCCTATCGGCCAGTCAATCCTTTCAACAAGATAGATCGGTCTATGATCGACCAGAGACTGGAATTCCGGTCGCGATGCAAAGGCGCAAAGATGTCCAAACTCAACCCAAAATCTTCCTTGCAGTTTTTTCAAGACATCTTTGGAATCCGAGGGGTTCTCCATCAGGTATCTATTGGGATCACCGTTAAAAAGTGAAAAGGGCAATTTCCTATTGGACATGGAAATGAAAATGACGCCAAGACTGAAATCTGTTAACATGATCTCATCGTGCTGGTATTTCCCTGAAAACGTTTGGATGACCCTGTTAAGCTCTTTTGCATAAACCCTTTGACGGTCTATGGAGAATTCGAAAGAAAGCCAGAAATAAAGGGATAATAGCAGGGTAATGAACACAAATCGGGTCCTGGTATGGGGATTCACAATATCAAACAATCTTACGATGCCATACGATCCCAAGAGACTGACCGCAATGAAGGATATGATAAGATGATCAGCAGAAAAAAGTCCTAAATTAAGAAAGTACACCAGAAAAGGAACCAGAAATGCCAGCATCAGACCCCACAACTTTCTTTCTTTTTTATACATCGCTGCAAGGCCGAATATGGCAAAAAAGGAAATCAGGTTAAATGATCTCCCATAGGCCTTCATTAAATCATAAACGATCTGAGTCAACATCTCTGAATAAGAGAATTTGTCAAAAAAGATCGCAGGAGAATACATTGCGTTCGCAAAGGTTTCGATGAGCCTTGGGCCATCCCACAACATCATAATAACAAAGGTAAGCAAAATGGGCGTTGAGAAGTAGATAAGACGTTTCTTATCAAGTTTTTTCATGTACATGATATAGCAGAGGGGAACCAGGGCCAGGAGTGAGGTCGGTGTGATGGAAACGGCTATGAGTATGGAGAGGCTTGAGAGCAGAGGTCTGGTTTTCAGGAGAAATATCAATGATAGCAATACAAAGGCCAACTGTGGGACATAGACCTCCCCATGAATCGAAAAAAGCCAGAATGCCCCGGAAAACATCAGGATAGATGCGGTCAGCAGACTGTGCAAACGGCTGCCCGTGAGCAAAAATGTGAGAATATAGATTCCAGCCACAGAGACACTGCCAAAAAACTGTGAAATGTATCCTAATGTCTGTAACGGCGTAACATCCATCGGTCCGAGAAGGACGTGACAAAGTGAACCGATCATATAGTATCCAAGATGGGTGATCGGGCCTTCAAAGGACTCTATAGCGCGAGCATAGAGATAGGTGTCGACGTTTAAGGGAACAGGAATTCTGAAGACGTGAAAAAAGAGGAAGGAAAAGAGGAACAACAGGCAAGCCGTTCGATAGGGTTCGTTCCGATGTATCATTGAAATTGCTGCTGGGTACCTTGTCATCTCAGGGAGTGCAGGTATTTCAGGAACTGTTTTTTTGTGTCCGTTGGTTGAAACCCGATCAGGGCATCGGTTTCTCGGGTGTCAAAAAACCAGTCTCCGGAAATGCGCTGGATCTTACCCAGCCATTGCCTATGATGTGTGACACGAAAAACTGTCTGAAAAACCTCGAAAAGGATATTAGGCATTTTCAAAAAATTGGGGTAGTCTTTACCGAAATAAAAAGAATAGATCAGATTCACCAATTCCCTTAGTACAACAGGGCCTTCATCAGCTGCAATGAAGACCCTGTTGTGGAGCCGATCGACCTTCAATATCATCAGAAACATCTCGGCCAGGCTGTTCACGGAAACGAGATGAACCTTGTTGTCCCGGAAGGGGAGGACCAGAATCCCTTTCCTGACCATCCTTACCAACGTGGATGAAAACCCGCTGTCCCGTATCCCATAGGTTATTGTTGGTCTGATGATAAAGGCATTGAGCCCTCTACCTGTAAAATCATATACCCTCTCTTCTGCTGCGAGTTTTGATCGGTGATAGATATTGTCACCGTTAAGCCGTGTTTCCAGGTCCGCAGGCACCTTGGCAGGTATTGTTCCGAAGACACCCACAGAGCTGCAGAAAATGAACTTCTCCACGCGGTGCCTGTGGGAAACTGAGAGCAATGTCTCTGTCCCGTGGACGTTCACATCATGGTAGTCCTTTCTGCTCCCCGCACCTTCACCTGTCAAAGCTGCAATATGGATGACATCCTGAATCGGGCATTTTCTGAAAACCCTGTTCAGCAGATCCTGGTCATAAAATCGTCCCCGGACTAAAACCGCTCCCTGTTTTTCCAATTCCGCGGTATTTCTATAACCCGTCCCTCCACGTACAATCGCTATGACAGGCGATGACCCATCCCGCAACAGCTTCTTCGCAACATGGGATCCTATAAATCCAGTGGCCCCGGTTATTAGGGTATACGCTTTTGCCATGCCATTTCAAACATCCCGTCCCCTTCACAGGTTTTCTGCCTGTGTTCTGTGATTCCAAGAAACCTGAAATCCGTCGCCTCACAGTGGCAGGGGTCAGGTGCTAAAAATAGTTGCGACCCACTCTGAAAAGCGTCCTTAAATCGAACAGCATATTGGTATAACTCGCATTGGCTAATGGACACCAGCAATGGCCCATCTTTATACGCTCACGTAACTGATCCGCCTTTTTGGAAAACCAGACCCGCTTGAAGTCATATCCATTTCGCCTTACGTTACCCATCGATTCCGACCGTGTACAGCAGGCCCAGACTTGGCCATCCGGCGCAATGTGGGCAGAGGCAAATCCCGCATAGCAGGGGATAATCTGCTGTTTTTCTTTTAAGATCCGTTTTACCATTTGGTAGTATTCTGACCGGAATGCCCGAGCGATGTTTCCCATCCGATTGAAGGTAGCTGCTTCCAGATTCCGGTAGAGAAAATCCGCTGCCCTGGCATACGTCTGATAGGACGGGGCTACGTCAGACTCCAGCGTGCCCAATTCCTCACGCGCTTGAGCGATCTCAGTGACATACGAGTCCGGTTCAAAGGCCAGCAGGTATTGGTAGATATCGGGTATGCGATCCACATTGAATCTGGATATAACGGTATGAAAACCGACAGTCAGGTTGTTCAAATTGAGTTTTTTCAAGGCGGTAAAGGTTTCCATTACCTTCGCGAAATTGCCTTGAACTCCCCTGATCTCGTCATGTCTGCTTCCTAATTCATCAACCGACAGGTTGATAACGATCTGTGTCTTAGCACAACGCCGGGCGATTTCAGCTACGCATTCAGGAATCCTGTGCGCCAGCAGCCCGTTTGTCGGGATATTGATGATAGACGGCCGGCAGGTATCGTATAGAGACGCCACAAATGCCGGAAGATCTTCACGGAGAAATGGCTCACCGCCGCTGACCGTCACCCAGAAGGGTGCTTTTCCGAGGCTGTAAAATACCTGCCGCCATTCGTCCAGATCCAAATCTTCCGATGTTTTTCTGTAGATATTGCAAGTGAGGCAGCGCGAATTGCATTTGAAGCTGACACTCAGGGTTAGATTCAAGGGAAGCCGTCGCGGCCATCCTGTTGATCTGAAAAGGTAGTAAGATGGAATTCTGGGAAGGAGTTTAAGCATCTTAGGGCTCGCGCAAAAATAAGTTCCCAGCGTTGGCGCCCAGATTTAGGTTAGATTTGGCTGTGCCGATTGAGCAAAACCACAGGA
>CAZACO010000130.1:0-8562 GCA_964483185.1 uncultured Desulfobacteraceae bacterium | reverse complement strand
GTCCATGTCAATTCGGAGAATGATTTTGAAGCCGAGCAGGTGAGCCTGATCCTCGGGTCCAACTTTGTGCTCTCTTTTCAGGAGCGGGAGGGCGACGTGTTTGATTCCATCCGCGAGAGGATAAAGAAGGGGAAGGGACGGATTCGGAAAGCGGGGAGCGATTATCTGGCCTATGCACTGATAGACGCCATCGTGGACAATTACTATATTATTCTCGAGACAGTGGGAGAAAAGATCGAAGGGATCCAGGAGGACGTCCTGGCACAACCTGATCCTTCAACGCTGAAGCTGATTCAAGATACAAAGAAAGAAATGATCTTCCTCAGAAAATCCGTATGGCCGTTGCGGGAAACCATCAGCAATATGGAAAGGGTTGAGTCGCCACTGATTGGAGATGCCGTGGGACCCTACCTGAGGGATGTTTATGATCATACCATTCAAGTCATCGATACCGTTGAGACATTTCGTGACACCATCTCGGGCACACTCGATATCTATCTCTCAAGTCTGAGCAACAAGATGAACGAGGTGATGAAGGTGCTGACGATCATCGCCACGATTTTTATCCCCCTAACGTTTATTGCCGGCATTTATGGGATGAACTTTAAGCACATGCCCGAGCTGGAATGGGAATGGGGCTACCTGACAGTCTGGATCGTCATCCTCGTGCTCGGATGCCTGATGTTGTTTGGCTTTAAACGCAAGAACTGGCTGTGACAGAGGTGATAAGAAGGGTGATAAGAAGCTCCTTTCCCGGTTCCCGACTATAGGGGATCGGGCCTTGGGGTCAAGGAAGATATGACTGAATGAAAGGAGGCAGGCAGATTATGCCTTTGTGATGCAAAAAATGACTGTGACACCAATTGAGGGAGTCCCAATATCCCAAAGATTGCAGGGCTGATGGTGAAAGAAGAGGAGGCCGTTTGACCGTCATGGGCCGGACCGCATTAAAAAGCTGGGCGGTGTCTAGTCCCTGAAACGCCTTTCGGAAATCATGTAGGCCCTCTCAAGTGGGCGCTTTGACACCTTCCCGAATACGGGTATGGGTGATTAACGGGTCTAGGGTTGCCATGGTGAATACCTTGCCGTTTAATCTTAACAGCATCTGCCGCATATCTACACGCCGTCCCCTGAATCCACGTTCGTCAATACAGGCCACCATCTCGTAAAAAGGGCGGCCTTCTGCCACATGTTATTGCGTTGGGTTTCCAGTTCCTTGATCCTGGACACCTTATCCCTTGCAGTGCCGTCGTTACGGGTCAATTTGGCTTCAATGACCACGGCGGGATGGATCTCGTCCGGAATACAAAAATCCGGGGTAACTTCTCCACTCCGGCGCTCATCTGCAGCATGCTTTAGATGGGGGTCGACCGCATCCTTTCCTCGGTGGACAGGCCATTTGTCAGGAACAGAACAGGCACCGAGTTGTTGGAGCACGTGCAAGTGTCGCCGGAGGAGAAGCTCAAGATTCTCAGTACAATGTGAAGCGCCTCCTGAAGACGCAGCCCGACACGCCTTTCGCTTGAAGGCTCGCTCTTCCCCTTAAAGCTCGCGGAAGATCGGATTAAATACCCGCTAATCCATTGCTCACCCTAAGCAGGAATAAGCGGGACGAGCAAATGAGATTCACCAAAATGGATTTTATGGGTTACAGATCTCATAAAAGGCAGGTGATATACTCCCCAGGTTCCGAGCCTGCTCAGGAGATCATCCTGGTTCCTGATGATCAGCTCCATACTATGCCCCTTCTGGAATACGTTCGATGTGGGCATCATGGCTATGGCATACTCCAAAACCTCTCCGGGAGGAACAGGAACAGGGTCCTGCCTCGGATGGATCGGTTGATAGGGTTTGCTCTTTTTCTCATCAAGTGCCCTGTGTGCGGCCTTGAGATAGCCTGCACTGACCAACTGTCTATTCCCATCCGGATCAACGTCAACCAGGTCCACCATCCAGTTTGTGTCATCAATGTCGATAGAAGCATTCAAATAAAGGGCCAGGGGTCCCGTGACCTCCATATCCTTCTCTAATGGGCCGGTGCTGTATTTAAGGCAATAGACGGTGGAATCCAGATAAGGAGCACGCTGGGTAAAGGTGTCCGGTTCTGCCGCAGATGGGGGTGTCTTGGAGAGACCTCCTTTAGGCTGGAGGAAGAATTTTGTCCACTCGGTCCTGGCAAGAGGCCATTCGTCCTCGAACCGCCACTTGTTGATGCCCATGACGAACATCTTGATGGGAGGTTCATCCAGTATGCCCGTATCGATCCCTTTGAGCCAGTAGTCGTACCACCTCACAAGCTCATCATGGTACTCCGTGTAAGGTCGTTCAGGAAAGTTGGGAGGATAGAGGATGAGTTTCCTATCCTTCTCCGGTGTCCCGGCCTTTTCCCATACATCGAGTGTGGCGAAGATATAGAATCGGGTGATCCAGGGTGCCCCCTGGTACATGGGCAGTGTTATCTTATCCAGATCGGCCACCTGCAGGTCACGGTCAAAGAAGTTGTCCGGCTCAGGCCTGGGATGAAAGTATGACAACAGGTTGTCAAAAAAGAAGGGGAATTTTCTCGGGTATTTGAGATAAGAATACCATTTACTGTTATACTTTATATCAGGGTGGTTCAATGCCTCCTCAAGTCGCTCCTTAATATCGGGAAGGCCTAACTTCTCAGGCGGCGGTGGTGTGAAATCGTAATTCGGCGCTGGAAACGCGCTGTCATTTCCATGCCGGCCCATGAAAATGTGATAGATGAGAAGGTCATAGATGCCCTTGAAGTAATCCCCGGAACCGACCGGGTTCTCATCCGGCCGGAGGGCTACCAGATGCGGGGGTTTCATCAAACCTGCGTGGATCTGACAAATGGAATAGGAGGAAGGACCCATCATCCCCACCTTACCATTACACCACGGTTGAGCCGCGATCCACTCGACAATATCATAAATGTCCCACATCCCAAAGGTGCCGAACCCCTCCGAATTGCCGATACCCCTTGGATCGGGGATAACGTGGGCATATCCCCTAGGTACGGTGTAATTGTAATTCATTGCTTCCATATTTCCGTCCCAAAAAGGGCTGTGATAATACTGCTGGGGCTTATCCGCAAGCCATCCTATGGCCTCCTGCGCATCCTTACCCCATAATCCAAAGGCAAGGAGGGCCGGAAATTTTTCCCCTTCGACGTCGGGACGATAGACGTATACTGCAATGCGCACTCCGTCACGCATCGCCACCATGATGTCCTTCTCCTTATTGACCGTGTAAGCGGGCGCAGACGCATCCTGTTTCACGATCTGCGGATAACCGTCGAATAGAACACCCTTAACATCTGTGCCATAGGGGACCGCCTGCTCAGAAGGTCTGTAACCTTTGATGTTGTAACGGATGGAATCACCTAAATAGACGCTCTGCCCAGCCAGCTCTTTTGCCCTGTCATTGCCCGCCTTTGATTGATCCTTCTCTCTCTCATCCTTCATAAAAACCCCCTTTTTTGTCCTTATAACCCTGACAATCCCAAGTTCGAATTCTTTTCAAAAAAAACCACCTGTGAATCTTTGTCCCTTATTATCCACACCTCCAATGTTAAAATACCTGTCCAGGCCCGAATCACCTTCAGATGAAACTTCCCCATCTGTCCAAACAGTTCACCAAATAGCCCGCTATTTCCCCAAGAAAGCCTTCCGAACCAGATCATTGTCAGCAAGGTCCTCCATATCACCGCTTAGGACAACTTTTCCCAGTTCCAGGACGTATCCTCTGTCTGAGACCTGGGTGACAAGGCCGGCATTTTGCTCAACAAGAAGCACACTTATGCCTCCTTTGACAATATCGCTGATCACGGTCGCGAGTTCCTTGATCACAATGGGCGCTAATCCCACGGAAGGCTCATCCATCAGAAGAAGACTGGGATCGGCCATCAGGCTCCTGCCGATGGCCAGCATCTGCTGTTCGCCACCGCTCAAGGTTCCCGCCTTTTGATGCCGCCTCTCTTGCAGCACAGGAAAACTCTGAAATATGTTCTCCAGATCCTTGGCTATACGCCTCCTATCCCGCCGCAGATAACTCCCGATTTTGAGATTGGCCAGTACGCTCATGTGGGGAAATGGTTTTCTACCTTCGGGAACGTGGGAAATGCCCATCCTGACGATCTCGTGGGCAGGCACCCCGTCTATCCTTCGATCCTTGAACCATATCTCCCCGAATTTCAGAGGCATTAACCCGGACACGCCCCTCAAAAGGGTGCTCTTGCCAGCCCCGTTCGCGCCGATAACGCTTGTCAAAGAGCCCGTTTTTGCGATCAGGGACACACCCCTTACCGCTTCATATGTCCCGTAGTGAATCGTAACGTCCTTCAGGTTAAGCATGATTATCCGCAGAACCAAGATAAGCCTGGATCACTTCCGGGTCTCTCCCTATCTCTTCGGGTGGGCCTTCAGCGATCTTGTTTCCAAAGTTCAGGACGGTCACCTTCTGGCACAGACTCATTGTGACACCCATATTGTGCTCAATGAGTACAATCGTGACCCCCCTCTGCCATATCCTTTCTATTATGGCTTTGGCCTCCTCAACTTCCTGAGCATTCATCCCGCATACGGGCTCGTCCAGGAGCAAGACATCAGGTTCGGCCGCCAATGCCATACCGATGCCGAGGATCCTCTGGTGCCCGTGTGCAAGGGCCCTGGCAGGCCGATCTTTGAAAGCATCGAGTCCTACAAATTGTACGATTTCATGGGCCCGTTCCAGTCTCCTCGCCTGCTTGCGACGGGTCGGACCAAATTGGAATAGGGAGTCCCAGAATCCGAATCGCGGTTCCAAATAACATGCCGCCAGCATATTCTGTTCAACGGGTAGATCTGGAAACACGCTGGTCGCTTGAAATGTTCGCACAATCCCTTTCTGAGCGATCTTGTGCGGCTTTTTTCCGGTAATCTCTTCTCCTTTAAGGACTATCTTTCCTGAACTCGGTCTTAGAAATCCTGTAATGAGGTTAAAAACAGTCGTCTTCCCAGCACCGTTTGGCCCGATCAAGCCGACCAATGATCCTTTTTCCACATTGAAATCGAAACGGTTAACAGCAGTCAGCCCCCCGAATCGTTTAGTTAGACCTTTGATAGTAAGCATGTCCAAGTCTCTTCAGGCGCTCAGGGAGGCCTATCAACCCCTCAGGAAGGAAATAGATGATCACCATCAAGACACCTGCAAAGATGAAAGGCTCAAACTCCTTCAGGCCCCGAAACACCTCTGGCAGGAGCGTCAGAATAATGGCTCCCAGTATAGGTCCCGAGAATTTCTCCATACCGCCGGCTACCATATAGATCATGGCATAAATGGAGGAGGATAATCCAAAGTTACGTGGACTGATGACACAGGTATAATGGGAATAAAACCCGCCCGCCAGCCCTGCAAAGAAACAGCCTGCGGCAAAGGCCAGGACCTTGAATTTGGCCGTAGGGATACCCAGACTCTCTGCCAGGGAATCCGATTGTTGCACACTGATCAGAGAAATCCCCACCTGGGAGTGCTCGATCCGGTAGATGACATAAAGAGACCCAAACACCAAAAGGAAGATCAGGTAATAGAAATCCGCTTTGGACTGGAAATTAAAGGACAAAAGACCCGGCACTTCAATGGGGACGGGGCGTGGAATGCCGATAATGCCCATACTCCCACCGGTTAAACCAGCCCATTGCTCGCATGTGAGAACAAACATCTGTCCCAAGAAAAGGGTGACAATAGCAAAGTAAAACCCCTTTAGCCGGACGAAGGGGAAACCCACAAGAAAGGCAAGGCCCGCGGCGGCCAAGCCCGCTGGAAGTAGCGCTCCCCATGATGTGAAACCCAGCTTAAGCACAAGTAGTGCGGATGTGTAAGCCCCGACTCCCATCATAGCCCCATGACCCAGGGAGAGTTGCCCTGATGTCATTATGAGACGGAGACTGCTTGCCAAAATGATGTTGATCCCAATGGTGATGAGAACATGAAGGTTGTAGGGATCCCTGATATATAAAGGGGCCATAAATGCTAAGACAGAAAGAACACCATAGATCCCTACCTTCCGTATGCCTGATAATCTATTCATGTCCCAGAATCCCCTCAGGTCGCAGCAACAGAATGAGGATAATGATTCCAAATCCCATGAGGCCGGCGAGGTGGGTGCTTAGGAAAGCCGGAATCAGACCGTCAATGAGACCCAGTATAAAACCACCGATAATGGCGCCTGCAATACTGCCCAGTCCTCCGAGAATGATCACGGCGATCCCTTTCATTAAGGCGAAACTCCCCATGAAAGGAGATATGCTCAGCATGGAACCTACGAGACCGCCTGCCACAGCAGCCAGTGCACAACCCAGGAACATAGCGATCGCAGAAATACGGTCAATATTGATCCCTTGCAAGATGGCAACATCACGATCCTCAGAGATGGCCACCATGGCTTGCCCAATTCGAGTCCTATTTATGAAAACCAGTAATGCCGATACCAGAAAGAGGCCTAAAATCACCACTGCGAGTCTTTCCCAGGGAATCGTCACACCAAATACACGCAGAACTCCTACAAATGGGCTTTCTATGGGTTTAGAGGCACCGCCGGCGGTGACCAGGACAAAATTTTGAAATACCAGCATCAGCCCGACGCCCACGATCAAAGAACGGATCTCATTGCCCCGTACGGGGCGAAAGAAAACCCTCTCCAAAATGATCCCCAAGCCCCCGACAAGGAACATGGATATGATCAAGGCCAGGAAAAAATGGATCCCAAAGACTGCACAAAGGTAATAGACGCAATAGGCGCCCAGCATATAGATTTCCCCATGCGCCAGCTGGATGATCCGCGTGATGCTCAATACGAGGGTCATCCCCACGGCTATGAGGATATAGATTCCACCCAATACCAGCCCATTCAGGATGCTTTGCGCTAACGCATCGACATTCAATCTGCTGTTCCCTCAATCAGAGCCGTTTCCCTGCCGCCACATCACGGCGGCAGGCGCGCCCCGTCCTGATCGTTTTTCTTCATCCTATTCCCCGACTACGGGGAAAAATTTAACAAACTCCACTTTACCCTTGTTTAGTCTTGTAATCGGCACAGGCCGCATCATGACATGATTGATGCCAAAAGCTTCCATCCCGCCCATCTTTGCCTTTCCATACATGGCATCAATGATCTCCATCTTCTCCCATGTCTCAGCAATTTTGGTAGGATCAAGGCTATCTGCCTTTTCGATGGCCTGCACAAGGGTCCAAAGGGCCTCCCATCCTGCGATATGGGCATATAGAAGATCAACGCCATACTTTGCTTTTATTCGTTTTCCCGCTTCCTTTATCATGGGGGGCATTTTTGGATTCTTCAGGTCAGGCTCGACAAAAAACACATTATCAGCGAATTTCTCCCCCATCATCTGTCGGGCCAGATAGATGTCGCCGGTGGGAACATGGGCAAACATGGGGCCTTTAAACCCGAGCTGTTTAGCCTGTTTGACGATGCCTGCGAACCAAGGGGCCAAACCAACGGTCATATCGATGGCATCCGGATGTTTGCTTAATGCCTTGGTCAATATGGGGAAGAAGTCCTCAGTACCCCAGGGGTACCCCTCATTAAAAACAACTTCCAATCCCCGCTTTTCGGCCTCCTTCTGGGCTGCCTTCCTGGCGATCTGGCCTCCGGGGTCCTCAGGGCCAATAATGGCGATCTTCTTTGCAGCCGCATAACTGTCAAGGAAGAACTGGTAGGCGAAAGGGATATGATCAATATTTTTGTAAGTAGAAAAGGTATAGTGCAGGTCCGGATTCATCTCCGCAGGATGGCCCACGCCGTTTATGTTATTGCGTAGCACCTTGTTCGGCTCGGTTATTGGCGCCATGGCAATAGCGAATGGCGGGACCACGGGGCCTATGATGTACTTCACCTTATCCTTAAATACCAGCTTGTTGGTAGCGGCCGCTGCTCCGTCCGGTGTCGACTTGTTGTCCTCAACAACCAGCTCAATGCGGTATTTGTCACCTTTAATCGCAACCCCGCCCTTTTCGTTTATCCACTCAGCTGCTGCCTTGGCCCCATCCGCGCATTCCTTTACAGACTGTGCCGCAGGCCCGGTAAGGGCAAAAATGACGCCTATCTTCAAAATCTTCGTTTCTGCGGCCGGAGCGACGTTGGCATACGTTAAACAGCACAAACAAATGGATAAAATGAATGCCAGCCTTGGAAAAGCCCCTGATGTTGATACTCGACTCGTTTTCATTTGCCACCTCCTAAGCAGTTGTTATAAAGTCTGATTACCGCATCACTTAAACTCTCATCCCCCTCCTTTCTTAGCCAAACACTATTGACCAAAGAACTGGCTAAAACACCCGGTAGTGTAAAATATTTTGTGTCAATTATGATGCATTCGTAAAAAGTCAATAGTCTGAAAACCACACCTAATGATTTCAATGGGTTATCTATGTTGAAAATGCCAAATTCGGACTTTTCACGAGATCGTCAATTATAGAAAAGGGTTAAAAAAGGGCGCCTTTTTCAGAAGGATTTTTCTCCAAAAACATAAGAGGAAGGAGAAGCATCCGTGAAAGTAG
>CAZACO010000129.1:0-8615 GCA_964483185.1 uncultured Desulfobacteraceae bacterium | reverse complement strand
CTCAACTTCAACCCCAAGCTCTTTGTGGGCGGTGCGGCCGGATTCACCCTGCCCGAGTTCCAGAAAAATGCGGGTCCTGCCTCGGATTATGTCTTCTCGGCCACCCTCTGGACCCCGTCCGTCCCCTACCCCGGCGCCAAGGCGTATTATGATAAGTTTGTTGCCAAATACAATACCCCCACGGAATACCATGGGGCCGAGGCATACGCCGGCATGTATGTCATCGCGGATGCCCTGAAAAGGGCCAAAACCCTCACTCCGGAAGGCGTGAGAGACGCCCTCGCCGCAACCGACATGATGACAGCGTTCGGTCCTGTAAAATTCATTTCTTATGGCAAGAAGACCCAGCAGAACAAACTCCCCACCTTCCTGGTCCAGTGGATAAACGGAAATCTCGAGACCGTCTGGCCGAAAGACGTATCCACCCAGAAATACGTCTATCCGGTTCCCAGCTGGAACCAACGTTAAATTGAAGCAGGGCGGGATCTTCCCGCCCTTTTGTTTGATGACCGGCCGGATCCCTGTGGGTTTCCGGCCGGTGGCAGACAGCGGATGTTGTACGATCACGTGTCCAGGCCTTTAACCGCATCAGTCAGTCACAGGAGAGATTATGGAGGTTTTCCTGCAGACCTTAGTGGCAGGCATACTCAAAGGTGGACTCTACAGCCTGATCGGCATGGGGATGTCGTTGATTATGGGCGTGATGGGGATTATCAATCTGGCCCATGGCGCCTTGATGATGGTCGGCATGTATGTCACCTTCGCCTGCTTCCACTACCTAGGCATCGACCCCTATATCACCATATTCATCAGCATGCCCTCTCTCTTTCTTCTCGGAATGCTCATTCAGAAATACACCCTCAACCCCCTGATGGAAGTCGAATCGATTCTCCCTGAAAATCAAGTGCTCATGACCGTCGGAATCGCAATGGTACTGACAGAGGTTGCACGTTTCATCTTCACGTCCGACTACAAATCGGTCACCACCAGCTATTCCAACGCCACATTTTTCATAGGGGAGATCTCGTTCAGCATGGCCCTGACAGTGGCCTTTTTTATTGCCGTGGCCTTTACGCTGGCAATGTTCTGGTTTCTGATAAAGACCGACCTCGGGAGGTCCATCCGGGCAACGGCCCAGGACAAGGACGCGGCCCTCCTGATGGGCGTCAATTCCAAACGGATCACCATCATCACATTCGGCATCGGGTCCGCCCTGGTGGCTGCCGCGGGCACCGTTCTCATGCCTATCTACTATCTCTTCCCGGACATCGGGGGGCCATTTACGAGAAAGGCCTTTGTCATTACCATACTCGGGGGCCTGGGCTCCACCGTGGGCGCTATCTTCGGGGGGCTGACGCTCGGCCTTGCCGAGGCGTTCGGCGCCACATATATCGGGATGGCATTTGATGATATGATAGGGCTTCTGATATTTATCTTAGTGCTCCTGTTCCTCCCCGGCGGGTTCAAGCGCCTGACCAAGGTCTAAAGGAGGACATGGATGAAAAAATTCGGACCGATTCTGCTGCTCGCCCTCCTGATCATCTTTCCCCTCATCGTTCGCGACCATTATCATCAACACCTGATGATCCTGGTCCTGATGTGGGTTGTCATCGGTTCAGGCTGGAACATCATCGCCGGATATACAGGCCAGGTTTCATTTGGTGATGCGGCGTTTTTCGGGACAGGCGCTTATACGGCGGGGCTCTTCATGACCAAGCTGGGTATCTCGGCCTGGTGGGGGATGGCCTTCGGGGGCCTGGCCGCCATGTTGGTGGCATTCCCTTTCGGATGGATCTGTTTCCGTCTCAGGGGGGCCTATTTTGCCCTTGCTACACTCGCCCTCAATGAAGTCATGCGCCATATCGCCACCATATGGGAGTCCCTGACAGACGGGATGGTGGGCATTCTCATTATTCAGACCTTTGTTTCCAAGATCCCCTACTACTACATCGCCCTCGGGCTTGCGGTCATCTCCGTTATCAGCATACAGATCATCATCGGTTCCCGATGGGGCTACTATTTTGTCTCCATCCGGGAAGACCAGGATGCCGCGGAAAGCCTCGGCATCGACACCCATTATTACAAGATGATCTCCTTGAATGTCGCCGCATTCCTGACCGGTATGGCAGGCGCGCTCTTCATGAACTACATGGGGTTTATCGATCCGGAGGTCGTATTCTCCCTCCATGATATCTCCATTATGGCCATCCTGGTCGGTATCGTCGGGGGGGTGGGCACCATCTACGGCCCCGTGGTGGGGGCGTTTATCATGGTGGCGGTCCATGAGTTTTTCAGGACCGGATTTTTCGGATTTTTCAAGGGAGTCGCCTCCCTCAGCGGGTGGGAAACGATGAACGTTTTTGCCAAATATGTAGGCCAGGCCCATGTCCTGGGGTTCGGCATCCTGGTCGTCCTCGTGATCCTCCTTCTCCCGAACGGGATCGTAGGGGACTGGAACAAGATCGTCAGCAAGCTGTTTCCTTTCAAGAGAAAGGGGGTTGTGGCTTGAGCTTTTTTGAGATCAGAAATCTGGTTAAGTTCTTTGGTGGGCTGGCCGCAGTCAATGATGTCACCTTTGAGGTCAACGAGGGGGAAATCTTCGGCCTGATCGGCCCCAATGGTTCGGGCAAGACCACTATTTTTAACATGATCAGCGATTATTTCCATCCAACCAGCGGAACCATCCACTTTAAGGGAGAGGACATTACCGGGCTCAAGACCTATAAGATCTGTCAATTGGGTATCGGCAGAACCTTTCAGGTCGTCAAACCCCTGGGAAGAATGACGGTTGAGGACAATGTCATTGCAGCAGCCTTCTCCAGGGCCAGGACCAAGCGTCACGCCCGCGATCTTGCGGCCGAGACATTGGCGTTCTGCGAACTGGCTCACCGCAAGGATGTCTTGGCCAAGAGCCTCTCCATCGGTGAGAGGAAGCGGTTAGAGATTACCAGGGCCATGGCAACCCGGCCCCAACTCCTCCTCTTAGATGAGACGGCCGCAGGGCTCAACCCTTCCGAATTAGATGCGGCCATCGCCCTGATCAAGAAAATCCGAGACAAGGGGGTGACCATTATCATCGTCGAACATATCATGAAAGTGATCATGACCATATCTGACAGAATTCACGCCATCAATTTCGGCAGTACGATCGCTGCGGGAACGCCCCGGGAAGTTGCCAACAACAAGGCGGTCATCGAGGCCTATCTGGGAGAAGAATATGCTCAAAGTTAACGGGATTGACGTGTGTTACGGTGACCTTCAGGTCCTCTGGGATGTGTCGTTCGAGGTGAAGGAGAAGGAGATCATGGTCCTCATCGGCGCCAATGGCGCAGGCAAGTCCACGACGATTCGGACCATATCTTCACTTCTGACCCCTAGGAAGGGGACGATCCAGTTCAAAGGGGAGAGTCTTAATGAGCTTCCCCCCCATAAAATCATTGAGCGGGGGATCGTTCATGTCCCTGAGGGACGGCGGCTTTTTTCTGAAATGAGCGTGGAAGAGAACCTGATCATGGGCTCCCTCTCTCCCATGGCAAAGGAAAAACGGATGGATACCATGGAGCATGTATTCGAGCTTTTTCCAAGGATGAGGGAAAGAAGAAAACAGATGGCAGGGACCCTCTCCGGGGGTGAACAGCAGATGCTCGCCGTGGGAAGGGGTCTGATGTCACTGCCCAAGCTGATGATGTTTGACGAGCCTTCCTTGGGCCTGGCCCCGATCCTGGTACAGGATATCTTCAGCATGATAAAGAAAATCAATAAAGAGGAAGGGGTGACCGTTCTTCTCGTGGAACAGAATGTCACACAGACCTTGGCCATGTGTGACAGGGCCTATGCCCTGGAAAACGGCAGGATCGTCCTGGAAGGGACCGGCAGGGAATTGATGACGGACGAACACGTCAAGGAGGCGTACCTGGGGATCTAAGGGCTCCAGGCAATTTTCCCTCGCAAAGACGAAATCTTACAACTGAAGGATACTAGCAATCGGCCAAGAGGGCTTTCTCGTGCCTTATCGTGAAAAGAGGTAGGCCATATCCTCTACGTGAAAAGCGGTGTGCTTATATAGCGCTCTCCGGTGCTGGGGAGGATTGTCACGATTGTCTTTTCAGAATTCTCGGGCCTGCCGGCTATTTCCAGGGCCGCCCAGACCGCCGCGCCGGAGGATATTCCGCACAAAATGCCTTCCCGTCGGGCCATTTCTCTCGCGACCTCAAAGGCGTTCTCATTGGTCACTTTTATAATTTCATCAATAATCTGGGTATTCAGTACGTCAGGTACAAAGCCTGCCCCGATCCCCTGGATTTTGTGGGGTCCGGGCTGACCGCCCGAGAGAACAGGCGAGTCGTAAGGTTCAACCGCAATGGCCTTGAATGAAGGCTTCCGGTCCTTTATCACCTCTGATACACCCGTGATGGTCCCCCCGGTCCCGACACCGGCAACCAGGAAGTCCACCTCCCCCTTCGTGTCCTGCCAGATCTCTTCGGCCGTTGTTTTCCGATGAATCTCCGGATTCGCAGGATTTGAGAACTGGTCAGGCATATAGGCCGCGGCCGTATTTTCAAGTATCTCACGGGCCTTTTCGATGGCCCCCTTCATACCTTTAACCCCTGGAGTCAGTATCAGTTCAGCGCCCAGGTGCTTCAACAGTTTTTGTCTCTCCCGGCTCATGGTATCCGGCATCGTCAACAGGAGCCGGTATTTCCTGGCGGCGCATACGAACGCCAGTGCAATCCCCGTATTACCGCTCGTGGGCTCAACGATCAAGGTCTCCGGTCGAATCAACCCTTCCCGCTCTGCGGCTTCGATCATAGCCAGACCGATACGGTCCTTGACGCTCCCCAAGGGATTCTTGAATTCCAGTTTGGCCAGGATGGTCGCCGATCGTCCCTCGGATATTTCATTGAGCCTTACCAGGGGAGTGGAACCGATGGTCCTGGTAATGTCTGAGAAAATCTCACCCATGGTTTCGAACTCCTTTCCTTAGGGCTCGCACAAAAATAACTTCACATTTTCGCATCCCATCTTCAGGCCATCTTCGACCGTGCCTCAATCGCAAAATCCTCGAAACCCCGCTACAGCGGGGCTATCCCTGTGGTTTTGCTCAATCGGCACAGCCAAATCTGAGCCAAATCTGGGCACCAATTCTGGGAACTTATTTTTGCGCGAGCCCTTAACGCTTTGTGATTCCATCCAAGCTCTTGCCCTTGAAGATCAATTCCGGGCGTTTCAGAAAAACCTTCGTGTCCGGAGGGACCGATTCGGTCAGCCACACATTGCCGCCGACCACCGAACGAGCTCCGATGACCGTTTCTCCACCAAGGATGGATGCCCCCGCATAGATCACCACGTCATTCTCAATGGTGGGATGACGCTTCCGGGTGCGAAGGCTTTGGATGGTCCCCTTTGGAAGAGACAGGGCGCCTAACGTAACGCCCTGATAGATCCTCACGCGGTCACCGATCAGAGTGGTTTCACCGATGACGACACCGGTCCCATGATCGATGAAGAAACTCTCGCCGATATGGGCCCCGGGATGGATGTCGATCCCTGTCTGGCTCTGGGCATATTCTGTCATGATTCGCGGAATCAGGGGAACGCCCTGCTCATGGAGTTGATGAGCGATCCGGTAGATTGTGACGGCTGAGAGTCCGGGGTAACTGAAGATGATCTCGTCATCGCTTTTCGCTGCCGGGTCCCCCTCCCGGGCCGCGACAACATCCTTGGCAAGGGCCCTCCGCAGGGCGGGCATCTCATGCAGCAACTTGACGGCGGCTTCATATCCCCTGTCCAGGCACTGGGAGCAGGGTTGATCGTAGCGGAGGCAGTCATGGCGGATGGACAGGGTCACCTGTTCGGCCAAGGCCTCAAAGAATCCAGTGACCTCCTGTCCAAGGTAGTAACCAAGGTTGACTCTGTCGACCCGTGTAGAGATGAAATAGCCAGGAAATAGGATTTTCTTCGCCTTTTCGATGAGGGCAATGATCGATTCCCGCGACGGAATCGGCTCCGGGCTCACATGCTCGAAGCACTGCCGCCCATCGCAGGAAAACACGAGCTGGTCGACGATTCCGGGGATTTCCCGCCGGTAATGCTCTGCGCTGGATACCTCCACCCTACATTGATCTTCTCTGGGTATGCTCTCCATGGCAGTCTCCTTCGGTCCTTTGGCGCGACTACAGGTTACAGGTTACGGGTTTGTTGGGTTCTTTGGGTTTATTGGGTTCGGTTTCAGCGTTGCTGGCTAAAGGCTTTTTCAATCGTCAATAGACAATTGAAGAACCCTGCAGTCCCGCCTGGCGGGACAGGGAATCTCCCAAATGTAAGGAATTTTGAGCATTTTTAAAGTTCGCTCGCTAATCCCGCTGAAAGCGGGACCGCAAGCAGCGGGGAATGCGCTCGCTGAGCATTTTTAAAGAGGTTGCAGGTTTCAGGAGCTATCCAGCATCCAGCATCGAGCATCCAGTATCCAGCATCCAGCATCCAGTTCACGTCTCTGAAGCGCATGCCTGTGCTTCCGGTTTCCAGAAGGGGGAAAACCCCCGCAGTTTATCGATGATAGAGGGGATCTTGTCGATGACGACGTCGACATCTTCTTCGGTATTGTAAACGCTCAGACTGAACCGCACGGAGCCATGAGCCATGGTAAACGGCACGCCCATGGCACGAAGGACATGGGAGGGTTGAAGCGACCCGGAGGTGCAGGCCGATCCCGAAGAGGCGCAGATGCCGAATTCATCCATATGCAGGAGGATGGCCTCCCCTTCAACGAATTCAAAGCTGATATTGGTGGTATTGGGGAGCCTTTCATCGCCGCCCCCGTTCACACGGCTGTTGGGAACCCGGTTCAGCAGCTCGCTTTCAAGCCTGTCTCTGAGCACCTTGACCCGTGTGTTCTCTTCTTCCATGCGACGGGCCGCCAGTTCACACGCCTTGCCAAGAGCAATGATGCTGGCCGTATTTTCGGTTCCGCCTCGGCGTCCCCGCTCCTGATGTCCGCCGATCAGAAAGGGGGAAAATTTGGTGCCTTTCCGGACATACAGCACCCCTACCCCCTTGGGAGCATGTAGCTTATGGCCTGAGATGGAAAGCATATCGATGACGCTGTTCTGAAGGTCAATCGGAATCTTGCCGACGGCCTGGACCGCATCCGAATGGAAGAGGATTCCCCGGTCTCTTGCCATTTGAGCGGCCTCTTCCACCGGAAAGATCACACCAGTTTCATTGTTGGCCCACATCATGCTGACAATCGCCGTATCCGGGGTAAGGCTCTCCTTGTATCGATCCATGTCTAAGCGCCCTTCCCTGTCCACCGGAATCTCGGTCACGCGACAGCCCTCTTTGGCCAGTTCATTGCAGAGGACCTTGACGGCCGGATGTTCCACACGGGTGGTGACGATATGCGTCCTGCCCTTCTCTGTATTCAGGGCAGACCGAATAGCCGTATTATCGCTTTCAGACCCGCAGCTCGTGAAGATAATCTCCTCTGGAGAGGCACCTAAGATGGCGGCCACCTGTTCCCTGGCTTCCCGCATATGCCGGGCAACTTGCCCGCCAAACATATAGGCGCTGCTGGGGTTTCCGTAGAGATCTGTGAGATAAGGAAGCATGGCTTCCAGCACTTCCGGCGCTACCTGAGTGGTGGCGTTATTGTCCATGTAGATGATGGTCTTCATTGGGGCACCTCCTCGACGACCAGTTCGGGCCAAACCATTTCCCTAAGCTTAGCCTCCACAAAATGGGTTAGAGTCAGTTGGGAGGCCTTGCAAACAGCACAGGCACCCCGTGAAGCGACCAGGACGCGATTGCCGATGACATCCACTAATTCAATGTCTCCGCCGTCCTGCTGCAGCGAGGGCCTGATTTCCCTTTCGAGGGTCTCCTCAATCATCTTGATCTTCTGGATGTTGCTCAGCCTGGGCCGCTTCGCCGGCGTTTTTTCGTCGCGAACCTTGGCAATCAGCTCCCGGATGGCGTCGTGGCAGTTCTCACAACCGCCGCCGGCCTTGGTGTAATTGGTGACTTCCTCTACCGAAGAGAGATTGTTTTCCCGAATCGCCTTTTCGATCTCGATATCGGTGACCCCGAAGCATTCACAGACGATCTCCCCTTCCTGTTCTTTTGGCGCCTCTCCTTTATAGTTGGAAAGGGCCGATTCAAGGGCCTGACGGCCCAGCACCGAGCAGTGCATCTTTTCCTTGGGAAGGCCCCCGAGAGAATCGGCAATGTCCTGATTGGTAATTTTTTCAGCCTCTTCCAGACTCTTTCCCTTGAGCATTTCGGTGAGGGCAGAGGCCGAAGCAATCGCACTGGCGCAACCAAACGTCTTGAATTTAGCGTCTTTAATCTTGCCGTTGTCGTCCACCTTCAGAGTGAGTTTAAGGGCATCTCCGCAGGCCATGGAGCCGACTTCGCCCACAGCGTTGGCATCTTCCACTTCCCCGGCGTTCCGGGGGTTCAAGAAGTGTTCCTTCACCTTGTCCGTATATTCCCACATAAGCGCCCTCCCTATAACAAGCTGGTTTAAAATGACAATCCGTCCATGTGTTCCAGTAGGACCTTGTGAATACCGTTCATTCCCACACATGTTTAACACAAAAGCCGCTTCATCTCAACAA
>CAZACO010000128.1:1234-8684 GCA_964483185.1 uncultured Desulfobacteraceae bacterium | reverse complement strand
ATGGCTTTTTTGGGCGCAATGGGATCGATCTGTTTAAACACCTCCCGCTTCAACGCCAGATCTTCAGGAACCGCCTCAATGACAAGATCCGCGTCGCCGATCGCATCGGACAGTTGCGAACAGCGGATGATCTTCCGCGCCGCATCCTCCCATTGTGTGGAGGTGAAAAGCGCTTTTCCCACTGCCTTGCTCAGGACCGTTTTGAGGTCCTGGAAGGCCTTGTCGAACGACGCCGGATCTGCATCGTACACAGACACATCATACCCGAAATGGGCGGACTGGACCGCGATCTGTGTTCCCAAAATACCGCTGCCGACAACGGCAACCTTTTTTATTCCCGGATTCATTGAATCACCTTCCTCCTTCTCTTTCCATTTCTGCCGCAACCATCAGCTGCAGCTGGGGATACTCATATCAGACACGCTCAAAGGCGTTGATCTCCTCAAGATAATCGAGCAGTTTCAGATATTGCCGATCTCTCTTTTTCAGGATCTCCGCTTCGCTCCGTCCCCCGTAATCATACACACCTTTAGATGTCTTGACTCCCAGATGCCCCGCATCCACCTTCTCCTTTACAAGGGGATTGATGGAGCCCCCGCCCCTCATGATGTCGTAAATGAGATCCAGCCCGGTAAAATCGGCCGTCTGGACCACTCCCACCACAGGGAGTCGGATCCCCAGGGTCAGTTTGATCGCCAGATCGATCTCCTCCGGTGTTGCCCACCCCTTTTCCAGCATCTCCCATACCGCCTTTGAAATGTTGTGCTGAATCCGGTTGACAATAAAGGAGGGTACAAATTCTTTCATGATCACCGTTCTTTTGCCAAGTCTCTTCAAGAGGTTTGCGGCAAATTCCACAACCTCCTGTGAGGTCTCCGGGCCCGGAACCACCTCCACCAGAGGGATGATATGGGGCGGCGCAAACCAGTGCGCCACCACCAGGCGCTCCGGTCTCGTGATCTGCGCAATACTGAAAATGTCAAGCGAAGACGTGTTGCTTGCAATCACCGCATTCGGAGGGAGGAAATGATCCAGTTGCGAAAAGACCTCCCGTTTTATTTCCGGCACCTCCGCCACCGCCTCCACGGCAAAATCGACCCCCTCTGCACCGCCGGCCAGATCAGTGGATGGATGAATGCGGGCAAGGATTTCCGGTATATCATCACCGGATATTTTTTTAAATTCAGCCAATGTCTCAAGATTGGCCTTCATCAGACCCATGGCGTGTTCAAGGACCGTCTCATTCAGGTCCACGAGCTTCACCTCAATCCCGGCCCGGGCAAACACATGGGCCATGGAATGCCCCATGACACCGGCACCGACCACCACCGCACGCTTGACATCATTGTGATCCATCGCCTACCCCCCCAATCCCCAGAATCTTTCTGGCTTCATCGGGCGTTGCCGGCGCCATTGAGAATTCGCGGATAATCCGGATCATCTTTTCGACTAACTCCGCGTTGGATTTGGCCAACTCCCCTTTGGACAGATACAGGCTATCCTCCAGACCGACGCGGCAATTCCCTCCCAGCAGCACGGCCATCGTGCAGATAGGAAACTCCATTCGTCCGGCGCCGAAGGCAGACCACTGGTACTGGTTCTCCCCGAAGAGCCGGTCTGCCGTCTCCTTCAAGTGCAGCAGATCGTTGAAGGTCGGCTGTATCCCGCCCAGGATCCCCATGACAAACTGCAGAAACAGAGGGGGCTCCAAAAACCCCTCAGAGAGGAGGAATTTGGCATTATAGAGATGCCCGACGTCATATATCTCCAATTCCGGTTTGGTCCCGTTATCCCGCATGATGCCACAGATCTTCTCCAAATCGGCAAATGTATTCTGGAAGATGTTCGCTTTACTCCCCTCTAAAAACGGTTTTTCCCAGTCGTATTTCCATTCCTTATATTTGCTGACCACCGGAAAAAGGGCGAAGTTAATGGAGCCCATATTAAAAGAGGCTAATTCCGGTTTGAACTCCAGGACCGGGGCCGCCCTCTGATCCACGGTCATGCCGGCGCCCCCACCGGTGGTGATACAGATGATGACATCCGTTTCCAAACGGATCCTGTCGACGATCTCACGAAAGAGATTCAGATCGGGGCTCGGCATCCCGTTTTCAGGATTTCGGGCGTGGATGTGCACGGCCGCTGCCCCGGCCCGGGCAGCCTCCACCGCCTGGCCCGCAATCTCTTCCGGGGTAATAGGGAGATAGGGTGACATCGTCGGGGTATGGATGGAACCGGTAATGGCGGCAGAAATGATCACCTTTCTGGGCATAATTGTTTTTCTCCTTTTCGCTTACCGAACCTTTTGAAAGACACCTTTCTTGTCGGACCATAGAAAAAACATGGGGGGCCGAATCCCCCCATGTCCTCACGCTTCAGGCGACGTCAGATGTCCTACTTACACCGCGGATTTCCTGTCTCGGCGGGTGGTGTTGTGATAGCTTCAGCAGGGATGATTGTTGCCGGACCCACATAGGGGAAATCGAAGAACTCGCTCTTGGCCACGACTTCTCCTCCCACGCCGGGCGTAATCATCTGATGATCACAGGCCCTCATGGTCACCTCGCCCCAGGCCGTTTCAAAGGTCATCCCTTCCCATGCCTTGATAACGGCTTCCACATCAGTGGTACCGGCCTTTTTTATGGCCTCGGCTAAGAAACGAACGGCCCAATAGGCCCTTCCCATGCTGAGCGTCGGATACCTGAATTCCAAGGGGGCATCTTTATATTTCTCAGACCACTTTGCGAGGAACTCTTTGTTCTTCGGAGAATCGAGGGTGATCATGTACGAATCAGCGCCTACGAAGCCCATGGCCTCTTTTCCGAGGTCTCTTAAAATGAGAGGATCATTTAAGAAGTAGTTGCCTAATTTGGCCTTCCAACCCATGGAGGCCCCATGTTTAATCAAAAGCCTGAGGTCGGTTCCCCAGTTGCCGGACAAGACCACCTCGGCGCCGGAGGCCATGATGCCGCTGATATAGGGAGCAAAATCTTTGCAGGCGATCGGGTGAAAGACCTCACCTACAATCCTTGCGCCTTCAGGCTTTATCTGGTTGAATTTCTTCCTGAAACCATCGGCTGCCTCGCGCCCGAAGGCATAGTCCTGACAGATGATATAATATTTTTTGAACTGTGGATACTTCTTCACGATATATTCCACTACAGCTGCAGAATGCTGGTCCGTATTCAGGCAGCATCTGAAGGTATAGGGAATAAATTCCGATCCGGTAATCTTCGCCGCCTCGGTCCCATAGGTCAGGTTGATCACCTTGTATTTCTTGGCCACGGTGTTTATGGCGAGTGTGATGTGGCTCCCCGTTCCGGTCATGAGAAACTTTGCGCCATCCTCAAGGACCAGTTTCTTGGCCTTTCTGGCGGCAATGGCTGGTTTAAGGGCGTCGTCCTCAACCGCTGCCACGACCTTTTTTCCCAAGAGGCCCCCTTCCTTATTGATTTGCTCCACAGCGAACTTGGCCGCATTGACATACCGATCACCGATGTCTTTAAACGGCCCTGAGAGGGGTTCTAAGATTCCGAAAACGATTTCGTCAGCCGCTGTTGCCGCCGGAACCAGAAAAGCGACTGCCACCAATACGAAGATAGCCGCTGCAAAAACCCGTGCAAAACATTTCCTTTTCATGATCCTTGCCTCCTTGTTTTTTAGACATGATTGTCCGGTCTATCAAAGACACTTCCACTTCCAAACCTATACCTATCACCTCCTTTGACGCCGAAATTCAGACTTCCAGGTACTTTTCGCGTACTTCACGATTATCTGCTAACTCCTGAGATGTTCCGTCAAACACGATCTGACCTTTGCTCATGACATAGGCTCTCGTCGTCAAATCGAGTATGACCTCAAAGCCCTGCTCCACCAGAAGAATCGAGATGCCGGCTTTATGGATTTCTCTGATCACGTCTGACACAGTGTCCACCAGCATCGGCGCAAGCCCTTCGGTCGGTTCATCCAGAAGCAGGAGTTCCGGGTTGCCCATGAGGGTGCGTACAATGGTCAGCATCTGCTGCTCGCCTCCGGAGAGGTGGCCGCCCTTGCTGGTCTGCCTCGCTCTCAGTTGCGGGAAAAGTGCGTAGGCCCGTTCGATGGTCCAGCCTTTCTTGATCTGATTCTGCAATCTTCCCGGTTTCTGACCGAGGAGCAGATTCTGATAGACGGTCAGGATTGGGAATATCCGCCTTTCTTCCGGAACGTACCCGACGCCCAGGCGGGTGACCTGGTGTGGCTTCATGCCCACCACTTCCTTTCCGTTGAATAGGATGGAACCCGTCCGCGGGATGACCACCCCGCTGATGCTCTTCAGTGTGGTCGATTTGCCCACACCGTTTCGGCCCAGAAGCCCGACGACTTCGCCTTTGTTCACATGCATCGAGACATCATGGAGGATATGGCTCTTTTCATAAAAGGAATTGATGCCTTTCAACTCTAATATCATTTCTTGCTCCCTAAATAAGCTTTCTTGACCTCCTGATTTTCCCTGATCTCCTCAGCGGCCCCAGTGGCTAAAATTTTCCCGTAGTAAAGCACAGATATGCGGTCGGAAATGGAAAAAACCACATCCATGTCGTGTTCAATGATGACCAGGGTCTTTCCCGCAGTGATACGTTCGATCAGTTTGACGGCATCCCGTGTCTCCTCCGTCGTCATACCGGCAGTGGGTTCATCAAGTAGGATCAACTCCGGGTCCATGGCCAACGCCAAGCCGATTTCCAGGGCGCGCTGATGGCCGTAGGCGAGTTCTCCGGCAGGTGTGTCAGAATGGGTCGCAAGTCCGATGGTCTCCAACAGGCCGCGCGTTTCCGAATTCACGTCTTCTATCCTCCCCAATATGTTAAAGATGCTGAATCGCATCTTTTTCTTAGAAACGATGACGTTGCGGATGTTTTCATAGACCGTCATGTTGGGAAAGATGTTGGTGACCTGGAATGAGCGGGCCAGCCCGACCCGGCTCACCTTGTGAGGTGGCCAATTCGTGATGTCCTGATCCTTAAAGAGAATCTGACCGTTCGAAACCCGGTGTTTTCCAGTAATCACATTGAACAGCGTGCTCTTGCCCGCCCCATTGGGCCCGATGACGGCATGGCGTTCACCATCCTCAACAGTTAGATTGATCCCCAGGAGAACCTCAAGCCCACTGAAATCCTTCTCCACACTGTTGATCTGCAAAAGCGCTGTCATGGTTCTCCTCCAACTGTTGCTTTTTTGCCCCAAAATCCTTTGAGTTTGGCGGGGATGAGACTTATCAGACCTTTGTTGGCGTAAAGGATCAGTATCACAAAAAGCAGGCCG
Source organism: uncultured Desulfobacteraceae bacterium (assembly GCA_964483185.1). Taxonomy (GTDB): domain Bacteria; phylum Desulfobacterota; class DSM-4660; order Desulfatiglandales; family Desulfatiglandaceae; genus CAZACO01. The sequence goes on along the minus strand of CAZACO010000128.1, from coordinate 3,380 downwards.
AGGAAGAATTCCCAATGCTCCGTGATGTCGCTGACCCATTCCGTAAAATAGATGAATACGCCTGCCCCAAGGACCGGGCCCAAGAATGAACCTGTCCCACCGATGAAGGTCATGAAAAGGATTTCTGTGGACATGGGTAAACCGATGGCATCTAACGAGACAAATTCCGCAAAGATCACAAAAAGGCTTCCTGCGATTCCCGCGAAAAAACCCGCCATTGTAAAAAGGCTTAGCTTGGACCGAAAGACATTATACCCGATAAATTCGGCCCGGTCCTCGTTATCTTTGATGCAGGCGACAGTGTTGCCATAGGGGGTCCGCAACAAGAACCATAAGAGTCCGAGGGAAATGAGGACTACTATCAGGGTCACATAATAGACGTTGGAGGTGACAAACATATCCACGTCGCCGACGAGGGGGAGGTGTATGCCAGGCTTATCAAACCCGATCCCGTCGTCTCCTCCAGTCAAACTTCTCCACTTGAGGGCAATTGAATATATCAACTGATTAAAGGCCAGGGTCAGCAGTGCAAAATAGGTCCCGCTCAACCGGACACAAAAGAACCCCACGATGGCAGCCATCACCCCCCCGCCCAACCCACCGATCAGGATGGCTAATGGAAGGGGCATTCCGGCAATGAATTGACACGCAAAGACCGTGAAGTACGCGCCTGTGCCGAAGTAGGCCGCATGCCCAAAGGAAAGGAGGCCCCCGTAGCCTAAGAGCAGGTTATAGCTGACTGCAAAAAGGCTAAAGAAGGCAATTTCAATTGCCATGTTCAACTGCACTTCCGATAGAACAAAGGGAAGGATGGTGAGCAGTATCAGGACGATCAGGCCTAAGATAGTATTTCGGAATCGATGTGTGGTCATGCCGCCTCCCCGAACAGACCTTGAGGTCTCAACACCAGAACAATAGCCATGAGTAAGAACTGAAAAACCAATGCCAGTTGAGGGATGAACATGATCCCAAAGGATTGGAGTTCGCCGATCATAAGCGCAGCCAGCAGTGCCCCCCAAACACTCCCAAAGCCTCCAATGACAATAACCACGAATGCGTCTATCAGGATTTCCAGACCCATGCCCGGATAGGTGGTCAAGAAAGGCGCGGCCACAACCCCTGCGAGTCCCGCCAAGGCGGAACCGATGCAGAAGACACCCAAGAACACCGCCTGCACGTTAGTTCCCAAGATATCCACCATCTCATTATCAAAGACCGCGGCCCGGACCGTAATCCCGATGCGGGTCTTTTGCATGATGAAGGCGAGTATAAATAACACAATTGCCGAGATAAGGAGGATGAAGAGCCGATAAATGGGATATGTGGCGCCCGCAAAGGGGATGGAACCTGCCAATACAGCCGGGGGTTGCACGCTTAGAGGGTATGTGCCCCAGATCATCTTTACCACTTCAGCCAAGATGTAGAAGATGCCAAAGGTCAGCATCAGTTCCGGGGCATGCCCTAAGACATGGACTTTTCTCAACAATACCCGCTCCACAAAGGCGCCGATAAGGCCGACACCCATGGGGGCCAGAACGAGGCAGATCCAGAAATTCCCTGTCCAGGCGACCAGAGTATAAGCAAAATACGCGCCCACCATGTAGAAGGCGGCGTGAGCGATATTCAGGACACCCATCATCCCGAATACCAATGTGAGCCCGGAGGTCACAAGGAAGAGAAGCATGCCGTAAACGAGTCCATGCATCCCTTGAATGATATACGCATCCATTTGATCTCCTGTTGAAAGACTATCGCTGTTTAAAGATCTGTCTTAAGTCGGACACAGGCGGCCGCCCCGCCGGCCTTTCCTGTCTGCCTCTAACATCCATACGAAGGGAAATAATCGGCTCAGAAACTTAACATGACGATGAGGATTTTTACTTCACGGCCGCCAAGCGCAAAACCCCGGTGGCCGATACCTGAATCAAAATATATGCAATCGCCTTCTTCCAGGAGGACCTCATTTTCCCCGTGCAGGAATCTCAAGGTGCCCTGGAGGACGAAGATCATCTCTTCCCCCTGGTGTTGAAAGAGCGGACTCTTTTCAATCTCGGGCGGGATGGTGAGAATATAGGGTTCCATTTTCTTGTTCGGATATTTATGGGCCAAAGTTTATGCCGAAGATTGTTTTAGTTTATTTGCTGAA
>CAZACO010000128.1:0-1224 GCA_964483185.1 uncultured Desulfobacteraceae bacterium | reverse complement strand
TGGGCCAAAGTTTCATAGGAATACCCGAAAGTTGTGCCGTTACGCGCCATCTCCTGCCGTTCGTTCCTCTTGACCAACGAAAGACTCGTCGGTTCGTGTCCTTCGCCGAAAAGCGATGACATGCCGACGTCCATCGCTCTTGCGATATTGAGCAGGGTGGATACAGGGGGGGCCTTTTCGGAATTTTCCACCTTTGAAAGGTAGCCTTTGGTAAAGCCGGTTTTTTTGGCCAGATCTTCTAACGTCAACTCTTTCAACTTTCTGATCATTCTGATATTTTTGCCGATTTCATGCTCCGGTAACATGTCGCACTCCTGTGTAGCCGAACATCCTTCCGCTTATGGCAAGCATAACCCGGCAGAGGTGATCATGAAACACCCTAAAGAATATTTTTACCATTTGGATTTCAGGATATATTTTAATAAGAAATGTTATGAAACTTTATATGTCAAAGTTTCCTACTGAGAAATTCTATTAGACGATCGTTAGACGGTTGTCAAGGAAAATTCTTTGCTGAGTCCGGACATCAGAGAAAGGCACTTGCGCTCTTTGTTCAAGTGCCAACAGGTGAGCGTCTAAAGCCGTTGAGAACAAAGCATAACGCGGGTCGATGACGACCAGCAAAGCGCCCTTCTCCTTGGCACCCATGATCCGGCGCATCGCATTAAGCGGTTGGGCTCGGCCGGGATTGAGCCCCAGGCGACCACGATCTCCAGATCGGATCTCCCTGACAGGAATGAACCCATCAGAAAAGGATTTGGCACGCAATATGCGGTGCATTACAACTCGCTCTTATCCCTCTGCTTTTGCCACAGCATTGCTCATAACAATGGCGCATTGGCTCTTGACCTGGATAATGTATTGCCCCTCATCCTTCCACCCCTGCGTGGTGAGGATGTCTCCCGGGTAGACCACATCGGTAAAACGGGCACTGAACTCTTTCAGACGGGCCGCATCGCCGTCAAGGAGTCCATTCACAATGGCCCTGGTGGCAAACCCGTAGGTGCAGAGTCCGTGGAGGATGGGGCGGTCGAACCCACCCCGCGCGGCAGCCACAGGATCAAGGTGCAGCGGGTTGAGATCACCGCTCAATCGATAGATGGCGGCCTGATTCGCAGCAACCGGGTAAGAAATGCTAAAGTCAGGCTCCTTCCCCTCCGGCGGCATCACTGTTTCCGACTTAGGACCCGAATCCCCCCCAAACCCTCCGGCACCCACATAAAA
>CAZACO010000127.1:0-8760 GCA_964483185.1 uncultured Desulfobacteraceae bacterium | reverse complement strand
AGGCCGCACAACCCACCCTTCTGGGAAGGCGGTTTTCCATGTGGGCCGAAGAACTTCTGATCCATATCCTCAATTTTGAGGCCTTCCTGGGGACTTACCCCCTCCGGGGCATCAAAGGTCCGGTGGGCACCCAGTTTGACATGCTCACCCTCCTGGGGACCTCCGAAAAGGTCCGAATGCTGGAGAAACTGGTGGCCGAGAGTCTCGGTTTTGAAAAGGTGCTGGATGCCACCGGCCAGGTCTATCCCCGTTCCCTGGACTATGCCCTCCTTTCCCATCTGGCCTTCATGGGGTCGGCCTGCGAGGACTTTGCCAAGGGGATGCGACTCATGTCCGGTTATGAGCTGGTGACCGAAGGATTTAGGGAGGGACAGGTGGGATCGAGCGCCATGCCCCACAAGATGAATACCCGAAGCTCCGAGCGGATCTGCGGGTTTTCGACCCTGATCAAGATGTATGCGGACGGCGCGTCCCGGCTGGCCGGGGATCAGTGGGAAGAGGGAGATGTGTCCTGCTCGGTGGTGCGACGGATTGTGATGCCCGATGCCATGTATGCCTCGGACGGGCTGTGCGAGACCACCCTCACGGTCCTTTCCAACATGGGGGCCTACCCGGTCATCATCCAAAAAGAGGTGGGGAGGTATCTCCCCTTCCTGGCCAGCACCGAGGTCCTCATGACCGCGGTCAAGGCGGGTGTGGGCAGGGAGACGGCCCATGAGGCCATCAAGAAACATGCGGTGGCCGAGGCCATGGCCATGCGGCAGGAAGGGGCATCCCCCCGGCTGTCCCAACGGCTGGCGAATGACGACGTATTCAAGGCCGCCGGCATCACCGAGGCCCGGATCAACGCTATCCTGGAAGACACCCGGCATTTTGTCGGAAACGCCCGGGAACAGATTCAGCAGGTCCGATCCAAGGCCGACCCCCTGATCCAACGTTATGCCGATGCAGCCCGGTATGAGCCCGGGGAAATTCTGTGAACTGGGGTCACCCTTGATCCCATTCAACCATGAGTCAAGAAGAGGCTTGATGACCCCTGTTCATGCAAGCGCAGTTCTTCCGGCTAGACCGACCCCCATTACACCAGGATCAAGCAGAGAACCGCAAAAAGTACGATGATGTGAAGCATGGACAATCCTGCTTTTCCATGGCGGGTAGATCCGCCATCGCCCGAGGGTGCGCAGGGTGTCTTTCCAGTTCAGGTCACTTTGGGACCGGCCCCCAGTACCTCTTTTGGCGTCTGATCTTGGAACTGGACGAAATTTTCCTGAAACAGACCTGCCAGCTTTTTCGCCTGGGCATCATAGGCCCCCGAGTTAGCCCAGGTGTTTCTGGGATTCAGGATTTCTGACGGAACGGACGGGGCTTGTGCCGGGACCAGGAAAGAGAATAGCGGATCGGTTCGCATCTCCACCCCTTCAAGGGAGCCATTGAGGGCCGCATTGAGAAGGGCCCGGGTGTGCTGGATTTTCATGCGGGAACCCGTACCGTAAGGCCCGCCGGTCCAGCCCGTGTTCACGAGCCAGCAAGTGGCCCGGTGCCTGGCGATTTTGTCAGCTAAGAGCCGGGCATAAACAGAAGGGTGTCTCACCATAAAAGGGGCGCCAAAGCATGCGCTGAAGGTGGCTACCGGCTCAGTAACCCCTTTCTCCGTGCCGGCCACCTTCGCCGTGTAGCCGCTGATGAAATGATACATGGCCTGCTCGGGTGTTAACTTGGCTATGGGAGGCAGAACCCCGAAGGCGTCGGCCGTCAGCATGATGATGGTTCTCGGATGCCCCGCCGTTTTGGAAGGGACGATGTTGGTAAGGTGGGAGAGAGGATAAGAGGCCCGGGTGTTTTCGGTGAGGCTGTTGTCATCGAGATCGACTCGCCGGATGGAGGGCTTCAGACTGACATTCTCCAGGATGGTTCCAAACCGCCTGGTGCACTCGTAGATCTCCGGCTCCGCCTCCTTGGAAAGGTGGATCACCTTGGCGTAACAGCCTCCCTCAAAGTTGAACACCCCGTTGTCAGACCAGCCGTGTTCGTCATCCCCGATCAACAGCCGGTTGGGGTCAGCGGAAAGGGTGGTTTTTCCGGTGCCGGACAAACCGAAGAAGATGGCCACATCATGGGGATCGTCCTTGCTCACGTTGGCCGAACAGTGCATGGAAAGGACTTCCCGCCCCGGCAGAAGAAAATTGAGGGCGGTAAAAATGGATTTCTTGATTTCTCCCGCATAGGCCGTTCCGCCGATGAGTACCAGTTTCTTGCCCAAATGGAGGGCCACGAAGGTCCCGCTCCTGGTTCCGTCTTCGTCAGGATCCGCGTTGAAATTGGGGCAGTGAAGCACCGTGAAGTCGGGCACGAAATGTTTGATCATTGCCCGATCCCGGGACATCTGGATGAACATGTTGCGGACAAAAAGGTTGTGCCAAGCATATTCATTGATGACGCGAACTGAGTGGCGGAACTGTTCCTCGGCTCCCGCGTAACAGTCCTGGACAAAAACGGTCTTCCCTCGAAGGTAGGCCACCATACGATTGTGGAGTGCATGGAATTTCTCTTCGGGATATCTTACGTTGACTTTTCCCCACCAGACGTCCTTTGTGGTCTTCGGCTCATCCACCACGTATTTGTCTTTGGCGGCCCGCCCGGTGTGCTGTCCCATACTCACCACCAGCGGACCCAGGTGGGCGATCTGGCCTTCGTATCTGCGGACGGCCCATTCGTAAAGTCCGGGGGTTGACAGGTTCCAGTGCACCTGCCCGAGGTCGTGGAGCCCCGCGTTTTCAAGCCCGTAATCGGGTATCAGGTCATGCATTTCCATCGTCGTTCTCCTTTCCCTTTTCTCGCGTCAGGGGTTTGACGGGAGGGTTTCCATATAAAAGAAACTTGTTGTACGTGCCGCAGATTCCTTTCTGCTGCAACTACAAAGGGTGAATATCATCATTCTATTCAACTGAGACATAAACGTCAAATCTGCTGAATCCCACAAGCAGCTCCAGACTTACAGCCTCTACCGACCCCTTCTCTCTAACCGTGTCCATTAGCCTTTGACGGGTAATTTCCACCCCCGTTCACAGGAACAGATGAAAACGACCCGGCATCAATAGGTGTGCCTCACAAGAGCTATTGCCCACTGACACTATTTGGCCAAGCCGCGCAAGAAATCCTTGTAATCAGCTTTATTCGAAAGAATTGCTTGGCCACGAATGCCTCGACCGATGACATGGTCAAGGGCTCCGGGACATAATAGCCTGGTTTGGCGCTCCTCTTCCCTCTGACGACGGACGCCGTGATCGTTTTTGTGACTGAAATTTTAACCTTCCGTGATAACTCCCCCGTTTTCATGCTTATATTTGTTGAAAAGAGGCCGACTTCATGGACACGCAATTCGGAGATTGATGCCTATACATGCGAACCTTTTTCTGATAAGGAGGATATGACATGAAAGCGACACTCATTATCTCAACACTCGCCTTTGTCGGGGCGGTCCTTGTCGGCCTACAGGCCTTTGGAGACCCCGTAATGGGTAAAGATAAAGATAAAGGAAATAAGGAAATGATGGAAAAGTCGGCCCAGCTGGCTACAGCCACCTTTGCCGGGGGATGCTTCTGGTGTACGGAGGCGGATTTCGAGAAGTTGTCCGGCGTCAAACAGGTGATATCGGGATACACCGGGGGCCGGAAGGAAAATCCGACCTACGAGGAGGTATCGAGCGGAGGAACGGGACATGTGGAAGCGGTGCAGGTGATCTATGACCCTGAAAAGGTCTCCTATCAAACCCTGCTCGATTTTTTCTGGCGTCATGTGGACCCCACGGACCCGGGAGGGCAATTTGTAGACAGGGGATCGCAGTACCGGAGCGCCATTTTTTACCATGATCAGGAACAGAAACGTCTGGCCGAGGCCTCCAAAAAGGCGCTGGATGCATCGGGACGCTTCGACAAACCCGTTGCAACCGACATTATAAAATTCGAGAAGTTTTACCCGGCCGAGGATTACCACCAGGATTACTATAAGACCCACAACATCCGTTACAAGGCCTACCGCTGGCATTCCGGCCGGGACCGGTTTATCGAGCGCCATTGGGATGAAAAGGAACTCGATTTTACGGACAGAAGGGCCGGGGGGAAATACAGGAAACCCGCCGACGAGGAATTGAAAAAAAAGTTGACGCCCATGCAGTACAAGGTCACCCAGCATGAGGGAACGGAGCCGGCCTTCAACAATGAATACTGGGATAACAAGAAAGCGGGAATATATGTGGACGTGGTTTCGGGTGAGCCGCTTTTCAGCTCCCAGGACAAATACAAGTCAGGAACCGGTTGGCCGAGTTTTACCCGGCCCCTGGTGGCCGAAAATGTTGTGGAAAAGGAGGACCGAAGCCTTTTCACGGTTCGTACTGAGGTCCGCAGCAGACACGGGGATTCCCATCTCGGTCATGTCTTCCCGGACGGCCCGAAGCCCACTGGCCTGAGGTATTGCCTCAACTCGGCAGCCCTTCGCTTTATCCCCAAAGAGGACCTCGAGAAGGAGGGATACGCGGAATTTAAAAAGCTTTTCTCCGGAAACTGATGAAAAAAAGGCCGTCTTGGGCAAAAGACATTGTTTGAAAGGAGGGCAAATAAACCCAGGATAATGATAGCATGACAAGAAGCAAAACAGGCTTTAATCGGGTCCGTCTCATTTAGGAATTCTCCCTTTTAGAGGTTGAGTTCTTGTTTTCTACACTGACTTTGTACACATATTTTACCCATTCGCCCCCGTAGTGATCCTCGGCCACGATCCGTAAGGGAAACCCATGTTTGCGTGGGAGAGGTTTCCCGTTAACCCCGTATGCCAAAAAAACCTTTCCCGTTTGAATTTCATCGATCGGAAAACTATCCACCTTTTCATATCTGCCTTCCGGCCCGGAGAAGATCACGTGGGTCGCCCCCTTATCCATTCTGGCCTTTTGCAGCAGCCGATCCATGGCGATCCCTTTCCAGCGTCCGTGAATCGCGAAAAATCCGGGACATATGAGGAGGACCTCCTTTTCCATTGAAGGAAGGGCCTTTATCTCTTCATAGGTGAGCCGGAGGGGCTCCCCGACGGCACCCTCCACGATGAGGCGCCATTGGGCCAGATCGACCTCGTAGTCCGTGATCCCCATGGTTTCAAAATCCTTGAGAGGGGTCACCTCCAGGTTCCTTGTGTCGAGTGATTTCGGGTTCTTTTGTACCAGGGTCTCCCGCCGTGTTCCCTTGGGGAGGATGATCCTTTTCGCCTCCCCGTAGACCCTTTGAACGAAAGAGGCAATCGGGGAGAAAAGTATCCCTGCGCCGGCTATGAAACCAAGCGATTTTTTAAAGAATTGTCTGCGGTTTTCCATTTCGGGTTTCCTCCATTTTGATATTTACTTTTCATAATAAGCCTGATGGTCCCGTAAAAAGTATGTTTTCTCGCAAAGACGCCAAAAACGCCAAGAAAAGATCTTTTAATATTAACAAGTTAACTTTGCGAGCGTTGCGCCTTTGCGCGAGATTTTGACTTTTTACGATTGCATCAAGCCTGAAAGATAACGGAAGCATCACGAAAAGGTTACACGTGTATAAAATTCAAGGGAGGACCCAACAAGGATCAGGCGGGCCAGATCCTTGTTGTCTTCAATGATAAGGATTTTTTTGCTCATAGGAGGGTATCCCTTTGGATAAGAGAACCGGAGACCAAAACTCAGGGTCTCGCTGCACGTCATTCAAATGAAATACAAATCCACCTATGAAACAGCATTACAAATTTCAAAAAAAAAGACAAGAGAGAGTTTCAGATGGGATCTGAAGCATAAGAAGGAAAGAGCTAGAATAGTGCCCATCCATAAATGAAATCCGGGCACAAGTGAGTTTCCAATTCAGAAATGAGCAATTTTTTGCAAGATCAAGGAAATCAAGGAGTTGGGCGGAGGCGTACTCATGTACGCCGCACAACCGACTCCGCGGATTGACGCTGAGATTGCGAAAAAGGGCCATTTATGGATGGAAACTAGAATAACATAAGATTATAAACGGCCCCCTTTTCCTCAGGGTTCTTTCCCACCTTCCTAATCTGGCAGGAGATTATAATAATAGCGCATGGTATCGGAACGGGTGACGATCCCTATGAGGTCTCCGTTGTCGATCACCGGGAGCCGGCCGATGTCCTCCTTGACCATCAACCTGACGGCCTGTGCAACGCCACTGTCAGAGCCGATGCTGTGGACCTTGCTGCACATGAAGGCCTTTACCGGGGCGTTCAGCTGGCTTTCTTTGCGGATCTTTTTGAAGTCCCTCCTGGAAATGATCCCCAGCACCTTATTCCCCTCTGTCACCGGGAAGCCGGTGCATCCCTTTTCGCGCAAAAGGAGGGCCACTTCCTTCATGGACGTGTCGACTGAGACGCTAAAGGCGGGATAGGACATGAGATCACTGATCTGCACGGCCCCATTATGATTCCCCTTCAGCAATTCAAGTATCCATGCCTTGACATCCTCTGCGCTGGTGGATCGCACGAGGGCGGATCCTGCATTGGGATGTCCCCCTCCGCCCAGATGCTGCATGATGTCTCCTATGTTCACCGAATCACCGGCGCTTCGACCGATCACCAGACACTGGTCCCGGTGATCCTCCGAAAACAGGCCAAAGGCCGCATCTACATTGAGGATGTCCTGTATCATGTCCACCACAAGGGCGAGGCCGGGGACATACCCGGTGATCTTGACTGTATTGAGCGTGATGGTATAGCCGTTCAGCTTCTCTCTCCGGGCCGTCTTGAGCATCTCAAAGAGGACATCCTTCTGTTTTGGGCCGTAGGAGGGACGGAGAAAATTCTTTACCATGGTCAGGTCTCCTCCCTGTTTCAGGAGGAATCCCACGGCGTCGGCATCCTCGGCCGTGGTGGACGGGAAGGTCATGTTTCCGGTATCTTCATAGATCCCGGCAAGAAAGAGGGTCGCCTGAATCGGGGAGATCGGGATCTGATCCCCTGCCAGTCTTTGAACAAGGAGCGTGGAGGCCGCACCCACCTCCCGGGTACAGCTCCATGAGGGATTGAAATCACTCTCTTCAGTGTGATGATCCCAGAGGTGGATCTCCAGGTCCTCCCTGTTCCTGACTTCCTTCACCCTTCCCAGCCTTGACCATCTGTGCGCATCCACCACCACCAGTCTTTTAACTGCGTTCCAATCTACACCTTTGGCCTTTTGAAAGGGGAACAGGTCCTTGTGCAGGGCAAGAAAGGCCCTGACATTGGGGTTTAGGCTGGTGGGGAGGACAGGGACGGCACCTTTGTAGATCAAGGCCGCTGCAAAGACCGATGACAAGGCGTCAAAGTCCACATTCTTGTGGGTGGTGATGAGATCCATGAAGGGCGTCCTTTCCATGTTCAAAGATGGCCTGTTGGGTTGCGACCGCAAGGCCTTTTGAGGTCCGACCGATCCCGGCATAGAGGATACAATTCCATTATCGGCAGGATAGGGCAATGACTTTAACAAGTTGGCCTTGGCCTTGAGACCTCTTTGAGCCACCTCGTAATCATAGCCTTATAAAAATGGTGGCCCCCATCTTTTAACTCAATGTCATTGACTTAAGGGCTCGTATATGGTCTAACTATTTTATATTATTTAAAAAAGAAGGAGATTTGAATGCGGACATGGTAGACTTGCTTTCAATAATAACAAGGGACGATCATTACCAAGGGAGCATACCATTATCCTGGGTGGGCAGGTCTCAATTATGAACATTAAAGAACGCAGAAAGCCCGGATAAAAATGGTTTCTGTGTTCTTTGTGAATTCCCGTGAATGAGAAGAACTCCGCAAAGTGGGGCAGGCAACGTGAGAGGACTTTGATTACAGTCAGCAACAATCGCCTTTTGTTCCACAATCAGCCTGTTCTTCAGCGCTGCAACTACAGTTACAACCAGAGGACAAACCGGACATCTCTTCGGCAGTCGTTTCCCTTACTTCAACGATATTGACATCAAAGTGAAGTTTCTTGCCAGCCAGTGGATGATTAAGATCAATAACGACCGTATTCTCGTCCTTAATCTCTTTTATATTGACTGGAATCGGACCCTGAGGACCCTGGCCCTGGAATGTCATGCCCGGTTGGAGCTCGATGTCGCCTGGAAACTGGCTCCTGGGGACATCCTGGAACAGTTCCGGATTTACCTGACCGTATGCATCGTCAGGGTCAACGCTTAACTGTAAGCTGTCACCAACCGTCATCCCCATCATGGCCTTTTCCAGACCGGGAATAATCTGACCTGTACCTGTAATAAAACCGAGCGGCTGTCCCTCGGAAGAGCTATCGATCTCTTCGCCTGAGTCCAGGGTAAGCCTGTAATCGAACGCTACATACAGTTTATCTGCGATATTCATAAATTCCCTCCATCAGGTTAAAAAAATCCCGATGGCACCAAATTTCAGGAGTCATCGGGATTGTATAATTCTTTTAAATTAAGACATGTTAACTGAAAGTCAACCGTAATTTCTCAATTTACGGCGGTATCGTCCATCTATCCTTGAGGGTTTCAACTATAATATCCCCTGCACACATCGAGACGTCCAAGTTGCGCGCCGCCTTCCCACAACTGAATAATCTTGCAGTCCCGCCAGTATTTCTCCACATCATACTCTCGCACGTAACCGTATGAACCCATGAGCTCCATGGCCTTATTGGTTACCATGACAGCGACGTCGGCTGAATACACCTTAGCGATGCTTGCTCGAGACAGCATAAAATCCGAGATCGGAGGACCA
>CAZACO010000126.1:0-8772 GCA_964483185.1 uncultured Desulfobacteraceae bacterium | reverse complement strand
GCTTGCCCTGACCGATACGAACGGGCTCTACGGCCTGGTCTTTTTTGTCCAAATCGCCAAAGAGATGGGTATTGAGCCGATCTTGGGGAGCGAACTCCTGTATGACGGACGACGCGCGGTCCTCCTGGTTAAGGGCCCCCAGGGGTACGCCAACCTGTGCCACATCATCTCTGCCCGCCACTGTCACGACAATTTCAACCTGATTCGGGCCCTCAGAGAAAAACGCCGGGGACTCATCATCTTTTCCGACGATTTCACCCTGCTCAAGGCCCTCAAACAGGATTCCCCAGAGGATCTCTTTGTGGAGATGTCGCCAGGCTACCAGATGGGCCGTTGCTACGCCTTTTCCCGTAAAACCGGCATCCCTCCGTTGGCCACCAACCGGGTGGCTATGGTCAGGAAAGACCAGTTCCGACTCCACCGGATCTTGAGGGCCGTATCTCTGAATACAAAGCTTTCCAGGCTTACGGGTGAAGATACCTGCCGGGAGCACAATTTTTTAAATGCCCCCCGCGACATGATCGACCAGTATCCCCACGCCCCCGCGGCCATCTCCAACACCGTGAAGGTCGCAGAATCCTCTCTTTTGGACTGGAATTTTGACCGGGTTGTTTTCCCTTCCTTTGAAAAATTGGACGCAGAGGAGGCCTTTCACCGACTCTACCGGGCCACCATGGATGGGTGCCGGAAACGATACGGAAGGATCACCCGTGACGTGAGGGCGCGGGTGGCGCATGAGATGCAGATCATCCGGGAGAAGCGGTTTGCCCCCTATTTTTTGGTGGTTTCGGACATCACAAAAAAGGCCGGCCTCTCCTGCGGCCGTGGAAGTGCTGCCGCCTCCATCGTCTCCTACGCCCTGGGGATTACCCACGTGGACCCGATCAAACACCACCTTTTCTTCGAGCGGTTTCTGAACCCCGGCCGGATGGATCCGCCGGACATCGATGTGGATTTTGCATGGGATGAACGGGACCAGGTGATCGATAATGCCTTTGCCAGGTACGGCAACCGCCGGACGGCCATGGTGGCGACTCACACCACCCTCGGCCCCCGATCGGCCATCAGGGAAGTGGCAAAGGTCTTCGGGCTGACAGACCAGGAGATCGGGCAGGTGACGGATAAAATCGGTTTCGGCTGGCATTTGAAGGCATCGTGGCAGGAACTGGCCCGTCACCCCAAAATGAGAGGGATGACATTCAAAAGACCCTGGGATGAGATCCTGACCGCCGCGTTTCAGTTGCAGGGACATTTCAACCACCTTTCCACACATTGCGGCGGGGTGGTGATCGTGCCGGACGACATCCGCAGGTACTGCCCGGTGGAAATTTCCCAGAGCGGCCTCCAGGTCCTCCAGTGGGAAAAGGATTCGGTAGAGGAAGCGGGTCTTGTCAAGATAGATATCTTAGGCAACCGGAGCCTCGCCGTCATCCGGGATTCCCTCGATTTAGTGGAACGTAATTATGGTCGGCGCATCGACTATGCCCGGCTGAATCCCCTCCAGGACCCCCGGACGGTAAGGATCTTTTATGAAGGAGATACGTTCGGGGTTTTTTATTTTGAAAGCCCTGCCACGAGGCAGGTCCTGACCAAGGTCAAATCAGGATTTACCTTTGACGAGTATCTGGCCCTGGATCACTTCCTCCTGAATGTCGTGGTCACGTCCATTATCAGACCTGGCTCGAATCAGGGCATCCACACCTGGATATCGAGACTCCACGGAGAAACATGGTCCCCGCCCCATCCCCTTTTAGGGCCGGTCCTGAAAGAAACACTCGGGGTGATGGTATTCCAGGAACAACTCAGCCAGGCGGCCATTCACTTGGCCGGGTTTGACCCGGCCGCGGCCGATACCCTCAGAAAAACGGTCAGTAAAAAGCATAAGAAAAAAAGACTTCGGGATTTTTACGCCCAATTTGTTCGAGGGGCCTCAGACAGAGGGGTCGACCGGGGGGTAATCGAAGAGGTCTGGCAAATGATGACCGGCTTTGACGGGTACAGCTTCTGTAAACCCCATTCCGCCAGCTACACCACGGTGGCCTACAAGTCCGCCTATCTCAGGGCCCATTACCCGGCAGAGTTCATGGCATCGGTGATATCCAACCGTGGGGGCTATTACACCCCCCTTAGCTATATATCGGAAGCGAGACGTATGGGGATCGAGGTCATGCCCCCCGATATCAACCAAAGTGAAATCAGATATACGGGCAAGGACCGGCACATCCGGGTCGGTCTAATGCAGTTGAAGGACCTCTCTCAAGAGGCCAAGGAGGCCATTATCCATGAACGGATCAAAAACGGACCTTTTATCTCTCTTGAAGCGTTTCTGCATCGAACCGGATCCGATCTCCACCTCCAGGATGTCAGGATCTTGATTAAAGGAGGCTGTTTTGACGGCATTGCCCGGGGCGCCTCCAGGCCTGGACTCATTTGGGAGGCGATCCACTTTTTTACCCGGAAAGAAGAGAAAAAAGCCCCCGGCCTTTTTGACTCCATAAAAAGCCTTGCCCCGTTACCTCCGCCAAAGCCGAATCGCCAGGCGCCATATCCCAGAGATGTTATGCTAAGGCATGAAACCGAGGTCTTTGGCTTCATTCTTTCGGCCCACCCCCTCACCCTTTATGGCGATATCTTAAAAGGCCTCGATTATGTCCAGGCCAAAGACCTTCATTCTCAGATCGGTAGAGAGGTAACAAGCATCGGATGGCTTGTCACCGGCAAGACTGTCCATACGAAAGCGGGCGAGACCATGAAATTCATCACTTTTGAGGATACCACCGCCGCTTATGAGGCCGTATTTTTTCCAAAGGTGTACCACAGATTTTGCCATCTATTGAACGCAACACGGCCCTATATCCTCAAAGGGCGGGTGGAAGAAATCTTCAGTGCCATAAATATAACGGTAAGCGGGGTGGGGTTTCTGGACAGGGGCAAACCATGTATCTGATACTATTTTGAAGACAAAACCGGTCTGCCTTGCTAATTTTACTTGAATTTTTAAAAATATTCATATATATGAGCCTTATTGTTTTGACAGCTATATTTCTCCTGTTCTATTTATCGCTCGAAGAGGTAAGACCTTTGAAAGAGGATTAAGATCCGAACGCCATGCAGAAATTGTCCGAAAGAGGGCGTTTTTCAATGGGCTCGAGGTATATGAGATGATGACAGCGCTATTCCTTATGATAATTGAGGCAATTGATGAAACAAACCATTCGTACAGCGCTTAAGGCCTTTACAAGTCAAAAGAGAGATCTGAGTCGCAGTCAGAAAACTGACCCTGTCGGAGAAAGCGCCGTAAAGGCGCCCACACCCGCAACGTCTCTATTTTCAATTAAACGGCTCGATGAGGCGATTCAGAGGGCCAGAGACCGGTTTCTGGCCATCCAGAACGCCAATGGATACTGGGCCTTCGATCTGGAGGCAGACACGACCATTCCGTCGGAATACATCCTGCTTCAGAGATTTCTGGACCGCGAAACGACCCCGGAACTCAAGGAGAGGATAGGCAATTACCTTCGCAACAGGCAGCTTGAGGACGGCGGTTGGCCCTTGTACCATGCGGGCACAGGCGATCTCAGCGCATCCGTTAAGACCTACCTTGCCCTTAAGCAGTTAGGGGACTCGCCCAACGCACCCCACATGACCAAGACGAGGGAGTTCATCTTGAGCCAGGGAGGCGCGGCCAAGGTAAACGTCTTCACCCGCATCACCCTGGCCTTGTTTGGCCAGATCCCCTGGAAAACGACGCCTGCCATGCCGGTCGAGATCATGCTGCTGCCGAAGTGGTTCTTTTTTCATCTCCAGAAGGTCTCATACTGGTCCCGGACCGTGATCGTACCCCTCCTGATTCTGAATGCCAAGCGACCCGTCTGCCAGCTGAGCCCGGAAGAGGGCATAAAGGAGTTGTTTGTGGAACCGCCGCATGAACTCCGTCACTTGGATCATCTGATTCCGCGCAATCTGGGTAAGAATCTGTTCATCTTTCTGGACCGCATTCTGAAAATGGCCGACCCCATTACCCCCCGTACCTCACGGGAAAAGGCCACCCGGCTTGCCGAACGCTGGACCGTTGAGCGGATGCAGGGCGAGGGTGGCATCGGCGCCATATTTCCGGCCATGGCCAATGCGGTGATGGCGCTCAACACGTTAGGATATCCGGATGATCACCCCGATCTTGTCCGTGGGCTGAATGCCATCGACGATCTCCTGGTCGACCATGGATACGAAGCCTTCTGCCAGCCATGCGTCTCTCCCATATGGGATACATGCCTGAGCCTTTCGGCCGTGCTCGAGGCAGGCGTCCCTCCGGACCACAAGGCGGTTCAAGGGGCCGTCAACTGGCTGTTCAAGAATCTGATCCAGGTTCCTGGGGACTGGACCGATCGGGCCCCTGATCTGGAACCGGCCGGCTGGGCCTTTCAGTTTGAAAACACCTTCTATCCTGACGTTGACGATACGCCGATGGTCATCATGGCCCTTCTCCGGGCGGGCGTTATGAGTAAAGATGCACATAAGGAAAAAATTGCAAAAACGGTAAACTGGGTCGTCGGCATGCAGAGTTCAGACGGTGGGTGGGGCGCATTTGATATCGATAATAACTACCTCTATCTCAATAACATTCCGTTCGCCGATCATGGCGCCCTGCTGGATCCCAGCACATCCGATCTGACAGGCCGCTGTATCGAGCTGTTGTGCATGCTCGGGTATGGTCCAGGGTTTCCGCCCATAGCCAAGGCCCTCAACTTCCTTCGCAAAGAGCAGGAGGAGTGCGGCGCCTGGTTTGGCCGCTGGGGCGTGAACTATATCTACGGTACCTGGTCTGTCCTGAAAGGCCTCGGGCGTCTGGGTGAAGATGTGTCCCAGCCCTACATCCAAAAGGCGGTTGAGTGGATGAAATCGTGCCAGAATCCAGACAACGGATGGGGAGAAACCTGCTACTCCTACAAGGATCCCTCCCTTGCCGGCAAGGGGGAGAGCACGGCTTCCCAGACCGCATGGGCACTGTTGGGACTCATGGCCGTTGGAGAGGTGGAGAGTTCAGCGGTCCAAAGGGGAATCCATTATCTGATCACCAACCAGGACAGCGAGGGACGCTGGGACGAACAGATCTTCACAGGCACCGGTTTTCCCAACGTCTTTTATCTGCGCTACCATGGCTACAGCCAGTTTTTTCCCCTCTGGGCACTGAGCGAATACCGAAGGCTCCGTGCAGGGAGGACCACCCGGCAGGATGAGGTAACTCTTCGATCTCCAGCCGGTTTTTCCTTGCCCGCATTGAAAAAAAGGCCATGAATCCGGCCATCGGCCTCGTCGTCGCGCTGAAAGCCGAGGCAACCGCTCTGCTCGGACACGGCCGATGGCAGCATGTCGAAGGACACCTGCTCCGGCGTTCCCGCCTAACTGACAGTACCCATCTTGTTGTTGTACGATCAGGCATAGGGATAAAAAATGCCCGTTTAGCCTCGCAGAGGCTGATCGCAAAAGGCGTGGTGGCATTAGGCGTTTCAGGGGTTTCAGGGGGCCTGGACCCGAATCTTAAGCCCGGCGACCTGGTCCTTGCCGACCCGGTGATTCAAGAAAACGGCAACACATGTAAACAGACGTGGGAAGGGAACTCCAAATTTATTGACATGGCTTATGCGGCACTCATCGCCAAAGGCATCCCCGCATATCGTGGCCCAATCATTACCGTTCAAAAGCCGGTTCTTTCTGCCCGGAATAAACAGGCGCTCTTTACGCGAAGCAACGCACTGGCCGCGGACATGGAAAGTGCGGCAGTAGCCTCGGTTGCCAAGGATGCAGATCTCCCCTTTTTTGCCGTCCGCGCTGTCTGTGATGCAGCAACCCGGTCAATACCCGACGATCTCTTCGCGTGTCTCGATCAAGGCGGGCATGTCCGCCTGTTTCGTCTTTTTCAAAGGCTTTTCCTGAAACCCACCCTTGTTTCGGATCTCCTGCGCATGAAAAGGGATTTTGCCGCCGCCTTGACCAGTCTCAGGTACGCATGGAATATGCCGATCCGGGACAGCCTTCCGTCTCTGTTTGTCTTCAAGGAAGGGCTGTACCCTGAGCAAAAAGGCCGCAGTCTGAATTAACGGGACACAGATCGGATATCGGGTCTGCCCCTCTGCCTTTATCCGCGTCCTAACATCATCGGGACAGGAGGGAATATGGATCTTGAAATTTTTGAGGACATGGAGGCACCTGAACTCAGGAAATATATCGAGTTTCTCCTGTGGCACTACACGGTGATAGATGCATTCTGGTTTATTTATGTGTCCGAGCGTTTTGACCAACCGACCGCTGAACGACTCAATGAAACGGTCTGGAGCCGCGTTTCCGGCATGGCAGCAAAAGACCTCCTGCCGAGGTTCGATATCCAGGACAAGGGGCTGAAAGGATTTGTAAAGGCCTTGAGGCTTTTTCCCTGGTGCATCCTGGTCGGGTATGACATAGAGCAGTCAGAAGATGAGGTGGCCATATCTGTAAGATCCTGTCCTACCCAGGAGGCAAGGCTCAAGAGGGGGTTGGCAGAGTATGCATGCAGGGAGATGCACCGAGGGGAGTTTACAGGGTTTGCCCGTGAAGTGGATGAACGGATTCAGGTCAAATGCCTTTTTGCCCCCCCTGATCCCCATCCTGAAGAGATGTTCTGCAAGTGGCAGTTCTATCTTGAAGACGGGGAAGGACAGAAGGCCTAGGGGGTTACCAGGTCATGCGATCTTGACAGGCGCTATCCGGGTTGCGATCTGCCGGCCCCGGTAAGATACTTGTCATCCAGGGCCCCTTCAATGACCGGAAGGGTCTCCATAGGAGGAGGGCTGAACCCGAAAATAAGTTCCAGAAACAGCAGGGTCATGCGGTAGGTCGCACCCCAGAGCACTTCCTTTTCATTCTGCTTCTGGTACAGAAAACAGGGGAAGTCTCGTCTGGTTCCCTTCATCCTATGATTCTGGCGGGTCCCCATCTGCAGACGATAACATCCGTAGCGATCCGCATTCAGGAGGTCCCGGAGCGGGATATAAACAATTTTTTCCACCTCCCAGTTGGGGAAAAACCGTTTCTGACGGCTAATCCAGCCCGCCATCGGGTAGATGACCCGGTCGAACATCTGGAGCCTCTGGCGTGGCAGTGGCCCCAGGAACGTTACCCCCAGCGGGTTCAAGCGCATTTCCTCGAGGCCTTCCCGAAGGCCGGCCGCAAGAAGCAGCGCCAGTCTGCGGGCCTCCAACGGCCGCAGGCGCCTCCATTGCTGCCAGTATGGCCAGCGTGCCAAGGGAAAGAAGGGTAGACAGAGGATCCTGGATAGATGGATGTCCAAACCTGGCGCGATCCGGCCGCCCGGGAAACAGAGATCTCCGGGCTGCTTCACCTTCATGGATCGCTTATTGAAAACCAGACACGGCTCAGGAGACGGCAGCCGGTGATCGGGGCTCGGGCCCAGGAGGAGCAGTACGGCAGAGGTGGCCGAGGAACTTGAGATGCCCTTTGGAAAAAGGGACTCATCACTGCTTCTCTCGTGAAGCACCGGCAATATCTGCGCACACAAGGCCGAAGCATCTCCCAACAGATGAAGCATCTCTTCCATCCTTTGGCGGGATCGTCGCCCCGCTGTCCGTTTGTTTATCCCTTTGATCAGGTACCTTCTGTATGACTCATAACATAACAGGCTTTGTGCCGGATGTGCAAGTGCACATTCCCGTTCTTTGCCCGGCCGCCGGGTTATTGACCTGAGACGCTTTTTGACATATGGTTCAGAAGCAACCAGAAAGGATACGGAGGATTCAGACCATGAAGTCCCTGAAAATGGCGGCCCTGATCATTCTGATCCTTGTGATCATTATCGGCGGGTTCGTTTTTAAGACCGTTCGAGATGCAGGCGAGTTTAAGACGATCGTTCCCAAGGGCATGGATGCCTGTCACGTCATTGCAGGCGTCCAAAGCTCCGAGGATATCACCATTCATCCGCAGACCGGCATGGCTTTTATCTCATCCGACGACAGGAGACCCTCGTTTGATGGGACGCGTGGAGAGCAGGGTGCCATTTTCGGTTTTGATCTGTCCGCCAAGGACCCCATCCCGGTGAACCTGACACAGGATCTTGCCCTGGAATTCCATCCCCACGGGATCGGGCTGCTCGTTGGAAAGGGAGGGGCCGATTCTCTTTTTGTGGTCAACCATCGCAGCGACGGCCATTTTGTGGAAGTCTTCGATATTGCCGACAAAAAGCTCATTCACCGCACATCCGTCAGCGGTGAACGGATGCACAGCCCCAACGATGTGATCCCTGTAGGGCCGAATTCCTTTTACGTTACCAATGACCATGGAAATACAACCCGATTCGGCCGCACTTTGGAGGACTACCTCCAGTTGGCCAGATCGTATGTGCTTTACTATGACGGCGACCGCTTCAGAGAAGTTGCCGGGAAACTGGCCTATGCCAACGGCATCAACATGAGTCATGACGGAAGGACTGTGTATGTAGCCGCCACGGTAGGAGGCAACATCCATGTGTATGATCGAGATGCGGAATCGGGTTCCCTGACATTGCGGCAGAGCATCGATCTCGGGACCGGCGTCGACAACATTGAATTGGATAGCAGAGGGGATCTATGGGTGGGGGCCCATCCCAGGCTCCTGACGTTTGTTCAATACGCCAAGGATCCAGACACCCGCTCCCCTTCTCAGGTGCTTACGGTTCGTTTGGGGGAGGCCGGACAGTACCATGTGGAGGAAGTCTATGTGAATAACGGCGAGCCGCTCTCCGGC
>CAZACO010000125.1:0-8824 GCA_964483185.1 uncultured Desulfobacteraceae bacterium | reverse complement strand
GCGGGCCAGCCCGATGAGGTCCGCCTTTTTCTCCTGAAGGATGGACTCTGCCCGCATAGGCGTTGAGATGCGGCCGGCCGTGATGACCGGCACCTTGACCTCTCTCTTGACAGCCGCGGCCAGGGGGACCATATAGCCGGGCCGTCGGGATTTTTTGACGATGTCGGGGAGGAAGAAAGATTCATAGGTTCCGCCCATGACAGAGATATAGGCCACGCCATTTTGTTCCAGGGCCTTTGCCAGCACCAGGGACTCGTTCAGATGGAGCCCGTCCGGGAGCCATTCATCAGCCAGGAACCGATACCCCACCGGGAAATCGCCCACCAGGTCTTTGACCCGTTTCAATATCTCTAACGGAAACCGGATCCGGTTTTGTATGTCTCCACCGTAAGCATCTTCCCGTTTGTTGCTCCTGGGTGATACGAACTGGGAAAGGAGGTATCCGGTTCCACCATGAAGTTCCACCAGATCGAATCCGGCTTCCTGAGCCCTCAGAGCGGACCGGGCATACTGTTT
Organism: uncultured Desulfobacteraceae bacterium; assembly: GCA_964483185.1. Taxonomy (GTDB): domain Bacteria; phylum Desulfobacterota; class DSM-4660; order Desulfatiglandales; family Desulfatiglandaceae; genus CAZACO01. The sequence continues at coordinate 8,308 of CAZACO010000125.1, read as the reverse complement.
CTGGATGGTTGTGATCTCCCTTCGGGTGAGGGCGCGCGGGGCGGGCCTTTTGAAGACAGGCATGGCTGACGGTGCAACAGGCTCTTCAACATAGGCAAAACGTCCGGCATGGTTGATCTGGAGGCCCGCAAGGGCCTTTTCGCTCTTTATGCACGCTGCCAGGCTTTCCAGGCCGTTCAGATATCTATTGTGATCACAGCGAAGGGTCCGGGGCGACCCACTGCCGCCGGGTGTCACGCTCGCATTTTCAACCACAATCAGTGCGGCCCCGCTCTGTGCCATCTGTTTGTAGTGATGAAGCATCAACGGAGAGACGGTTGCTCCCTCAGACGCATAGCCTAAGTAAAGGGGAGCCATGGTGATGCGGTTTCTGAGCCTTAGACCGTCTACCTTCATCGGGCTGAAAAGCTTTTTGTAGTGCGCCTTTTTCATTTTTACCTCCAATTCTAGGTTTGATCGCAACATGGTCTCTTCTCCGAACAAACGCCGGTTCCCTGCGCTCAGGACTCAGGAGTTAACGCTATCCCGATAGACTGAAAGAACTATCGAATATCAATGAATGCGTCAAGGATTTTTTGGGAGTGGATGCTGCCTTGGAGCTTTCCATTACCCTGCTGCAGCCATAAGAGAGGGCAGGAAAAGCGTTATCTTGGGAAAGGCGATCAGGATAGCTAAAGTTAGAAAATCCATCAGGAGAAAAGGGAAAATACCCATAAACACCTCCTGGGTGGGAATATCAGGGGCCACACTGTTTACCACATAAACATTCAGACCTACAGGGGGCGTTATAAGACAGATCTCACCCATTTTCACAACAATGACACCGAACCAGATAGGGTCATATCCCAATCCAACGACTGCCGGAAAGATGATGGGGAGGGCCAGAAGCATCATCCCTATCAAATCCAAAAACATGCCCAAGAAAACAAACATCCCGAGCATCCCGATCAAAATCAATATAGGGGGGACGTGCATTGCCAGCACTGCTTTGCTAAAGGCAACGGGAAGTCCTGTTATTGCAAGGAACCGAACAAAGATAAGGACCCCCACGATGATTGAAAAAATCATTACAGTGGCCCGGCCCGTGTCTAACAGGGCATGCTTGAAGTTGTCCCAGCTCAGCTTACGTGAGATCAAGGCCATGACAAAGGTTGCGGTAGCCCCAGCCCCGCCTGCCTCGGTCGGAGTAAAGACACCGGTGTAGATGCCTCCCAATATCATCGCCAGAATTACCAGCATCCCCCATGTGCTCTTTAATGAAGCAAATCGTACACTCCAGGGTGCAGGTTCAAGGGGCGGCGCCAATTCAGGAGTTATCTTGACCCGAACCTGGATCATGAAAGCGTAGATGATAGCCGATAATATGCCTGGCAAAAGACCGGCCATCAGGAGGAGACCCACGGACTGCTCGGTGATGATGCCGTAGATGACTAATGGAACGCTGGGGGGTATGAGGGTGGCGATGGTGCCGCCTGCCGCGACAGCCCCTGCGGCCAGTCTGGGCTGGTAGCCGTACTTCAGCATCTCTGGTATCGCCATTTTACCCATGACTGCCGCGGACGCAACACTGGCACCGGTGCAGGCCGCAAAACCGGCACACCCATAGGTCGTGGCGATGGCCAGGCCGCCCGGAAAGTGGCCGAACCACTGTCTCGCCGTGTAAAAAATATCTCGGGTCAATCCGGCAAAGAAGGCAAAGTAACCCATGATGATGAAAAGCGGGATCACGCTGAGCGAGTAATGGGCAACAATGCCATGGGGAAGATATCCGGAAATGTGAAAGGCCGTATCCCAACCCTTGAGAACGGCAATCCCTAAGATGCCCACAAGGGCTGTGGCAAATGCTATCCTCATCCCCAGCACAATCAGTATGGATATGGCACCTATTCCTAAATACCCGACGACCAAAGGATCCATATTCTGCTACTCCAATCCCCTGAGTTCAACCCCGACAACTGCCTGGCCGATGTTTTTAATAATCTGTATGATAAAACGGGTGCAGAGAAAGAAGCATCCTATGGGGACACACAGTTTTGAAGGCCATGTGGGAGTGTAGAGGTATTCGGTTACATCTCCGAGCTGGTAAGCATCTATTGTGAACTTCAAGGAGAAAACAAAAATAATACCGTATCCGATGAGTCCGAACAGCAGTGATAGGGCCTCAGTGATATTATAGAACCGGCCCTTTATTCTGGCAATTACCATGTCCATTCTTATATGGGCACCGACCCTCTGGGTGTATCCGATACCAAGAAATACGATGGCTGCCATTATCAGTTCAACGTCTTCCACGTGTCCGGGGATAGGGGTGTTGAACAGGTACCGCGAGATGACCTCGCCTGCTGTAAAAAGCATCAGGATCAAGATGAAAACGACACCGACAACGTTCAGGCCGGTTTCGATATAGGCATTCCATTTGTCCAGAAGATGGAAGAACCGGAACTGATCCATAACCGGAGGGGGGCTGCGTTTTGCGTTCTGCGTATCTAACTTCATTGTGATCTAACCCGGATAAATCCAAAATTGGGAGATTTCAAACTAACCCATGAATCCCTGGATATTGTTGGCCAACAAGTGCTTTTCTGGCAGGAGTAACGGCGTCTGAGCCGAAATGGCATCGAGAGGCAGTCCGGGAAATGGGCCTTTCTTGGGTGCTGCTTACAGAACGTTCAGAACGGCATATCCCGGCCAGCCTCTAGGTTGCAAAGGGATTAGTACCCTGCAATTTCCTTTCTTTTTGCAAGGAAGTAGTCAAGGACTTTTTGACCTGGCAGTCCTCTTTTCTCCATTCGTTCGACCCATTTCTTCCAGACACCTTCTGCCTTGTTCACCAGCTTATTCCGTTCAGAATCCGGTAGCCTTACAAATTCAAGCGTCTTCTTATAGATGGGGATCCATCTCTTATCGCCCTTTTCATACTCGTCTCCCCATACCTTCGGTGCCTTCTTATACCATTCCATATGATATTTCTTAAACTCATCGGGGAGGGCATCCCAGGCCCGCTTGTTGGCCAGGTATGCACAGCTCTGACTCCCAGGATTGAAATTCGTGGTGACATATTTGGAGACCTCGTTGATCTTGAAGGCGCCAAAGGAGAAGGCCCACGGCAATGTCGCCATGTCAAGTGTCCCTCGCTCCATCGCCTCATAGAGGTCTGATACGGGTATCATGGTTGGGGCTGCACCGAACATCTCTACGACCCGGGCCATTTCACCGGAGATCCGGATTCTGACACCTTCGAAATCCGCCACCTTGGCGATCTTTTTATTTCCCATAAGTCCGTACTGGGTAATGGATGCGGGGAGAAAGGGGACGGCGTTCCACTTGGCAAGCTCTTTCTTGAGGGCCGGAAATTCCCATAATGCTGCCATCATCTCGCACATCTTCTCTGGATCCTGTGGCAGGATGAAGGGAAGCTCAAACACGGTCTGAAGTGGGGTTTTCCCCGGGGCGTAGGATGCGCAAAACTGGCATGCCTCGAACAGACCGGCCTTCAAACCATCCAAATGCTCCTTGGATGGTGACAACACAGAACCGTAATGAAGTTTTATCTGCCAGCGACCATTGGTGAGTTTTGCCATGTCTTTGACATATCTGTGTAAGGGGCGGGTCCAGTCACGTTCTCCTCCCCACAAGGCAACGTTCCATGTGATGACATCAGAGGCGGAAATTGCCTTAGGCGCGTAAGTGAAGATGAGTCCTAATAGAAAAATTGAACAACCGATCGTCATCCAAAACTTTCTCCCACGACGTTCACGTTTCATACCTCTACCTCCTTGCTTTTTAAGTTAACATTAAGATAGGCAACGTCCTCAAAATACGTATTGCTAAGTTTGAGAGGTCAAGATCACGTCGACCCCATGTTCTCGTTTTTCTCAATAGTCGTCGCAAAGGCACTGTGGGCTGCCATAATGTGGCGACTGAACATCTTCTCGACATCCTCAGGTAACGCCTTCTTATCCTTAAATATATCGACTATCTGGCCATGAATCTTAAGAGGATCTCCGAAGTCATCATGGTAGAATTTATAGGTATTCTGATGCCATAATGTACAGATGCGCAGATTTCGAATGATGTCAATCAAGGTCCGATTTCGAGAGGCATCAATAAGAACATTATGGAACGAGACATGGTGTTTAGAGTATTGAGCAAAATCTTTTTCCCGTATGGACTGTTTCATGTTTTTGAAGCATTCCTGCAGTTCCCCAATATCGCTCTGGGTAAATTTTTCATAAGCAAGGCGGGCTGCAAGTCCCTCCAAATTGGCCCTTACAGGGTAATTCTCTTCAACATCCTCCCTGGTGATTTTTCTTACAAATGCACCTTTCCATGGAAGTATCTCAACAAGACCTTCTTTCTCAAGAATTCTGAACGCTTCTCTCAAAGGTGTACGACTGACACCGAAGTTATCTTTTAGTTTGTCTTCGAGGAGTTGGTCACCCCCTTTAAGGTTTCCTGACAAGATACCATCTTTCAACGCACTGGCAATTTGTTCAACTAACGTATAGGATTTAAAGGCCATTTTGAATCCTTCTGGGACTGGGCTGGAGAGAGAGAACCCAGAAAGAGAAAGAGGGTAGAATTTGTCGATAATAATATTATCGACAATACATAAACGAAAATAGAGCTGTCAAGTGTAAATTCGGTAAATCGGCTCTTATTCCCGGATTTTTGCTTGACATTCCCATCCGGTTTTGGTTTTCCATATGACGTTGCACGCGGGGAGTTGGCGTGACTGTTTTTCAGAGAAGAAACAGAATGCCCTCAGATACCCTGACCTCCAGATTTGCCCGGTTCGTGAATCGATTCCGCCCCTGGAAAATTCCCGGCCTGCGTCGAGATCTTGATAGATGAAGGCAGGCATCTCAGGGGTGCCAGCGAATACCCGAAGGGTGACCCTGAAAATCTCGTCACCCAAGACGAGTTGTTCAGCAAATTCGGATGACTTACCAGGGAGCATCGTAACTTCTCAATAAGTTCGGGTGGAATTTATCCGTAAGGATTTTATAAAAGGCTTACGCCTAAACTCCAACAAGTAAAATTGATCTCTTTCAATCGATCTTAAGCACTGTCGTATAGTGCGTACCCGAACTTATTGAGAAGTTACGGAGCATCTCTCTCCAAACTGCTGCAGAAAGCCTTATTGAGCGGTGGATGAATCTGGAAAAGTCAGACATGGGGAAGCTTCCCGATTTCTAAGGCGGATACCCGCGGTCCATGTTTCGGCTTGACAACATCACAGGGCATTTCAACAATTTATTGCAAGCACCAATCCAGTTTATGGAGGTATGGTTATGGCACTTGATGAGCTTCTCCCCAAAGCAGTCAAGCTGTATCCTGGAAAGGAAGCGGTTGTCTGCGGTCACATCAGGATGGACTATCAGACCTTTGCCGCAAGGGTCTGGAGGTTGTCTCAGGGGTTAATATCCATGGGACTCAGACGGAACGAGCGTGTGGCGATCATCCACGAGAACTCAAACGAATTTCTCGAGGCCTACTTTGCCGCGGCCCACTTGGGGGCGATCCTGGTTCCCCTTAACTTCAGGCTCTCTGCCAAAGAACTGGCAATGATTCTCAATGACAGCCAGACGCGTATCCTCATCTCGCAGGGCCGCTTCCACGATAAGGTCAATGAGATTCCCCCCCCGTCAGTCCCCACCCTTGAAACGGTAATCTGGACCCAGGCGGATGTTGAAGCATCCGGGCCCGGGGAGCTTGGGTATGAGTCGCTGTTAGCTGCACAAACAGCGGAACCGCCGCCTGATCAGGGCATCAGGGACGATGATGTGGCCCATCTGTACTATACCAGCGGCACCACCGGACGTCCCAAGGGGGTGATGCTGACGCACAAGAATGTCAAGAGTCACGCCCTGGGGACCATTGCCGAACTTCACCTCACCGACAGTGACAACTGGTTCCATGTGGCCCCGCTCTTTCACTTGGCCGATGCCTGGGCCACCTTTGCCATCACATGGGTCGGTGCCAAGCATGTGATTCTCCCCTCATTTGACCCCCTTGAGGTCCTGCGACTGATAGAGCGAGAAAAGATCACGCTCTCCAACCTGATCCCCACCATGTTGAACATGATGGTCAACCATCCCGATGTGGAAAAGTTTGATTATTCCAGCCTGCGTGTCCTGCTGAGCGGAGGGGCGCCGATCGCCCCTGAAACCGTCCGCAAAATCGTTGAGGCCTTTAAATCCGACTATATCCAGACATACGGGATGACCGAAACCAGCCCCTATCTGACCCTCTCCATCCTCAAGGAACATCTCAAGGATCTGCCCTGGGAGGAGCAGCTCAAATTCAAGGCCAAGACCGGCCGGGAGTTTGTCAATGTCAGTCTCAGGGTGGTGGATGATCAGGGGAATGATGTGGCAACGGATAATCAGCAGGTGGGAGAGATTATTGTGAGAGGCGACACGGTGACCCCCGGTTACTGGAAGCTGCCCGAGGAAACCCAAGCGGCGATCCAGGACGGCTGGCTCTATACCGGGGATCTGGCTGTCATTGACGAGGAGCAGTATGTTACGATTGTGGACCGGAAAAAGGATATGATTCTGACCGGAGGAGAAAACGTTTATTCCACTGAGGTGGAAAATGTCCTTTACAGGCACGATCACGTCTTAGAGGCGGCGGTCATCGGGGTGCCGGACCCCCACTGGGGGGAGGCGGTGAAGGCCTGTGTGGTATTGAAGGAGGGGTGTGAGGTGACAGAGGAGGAGATTATCCTGTTCTGCAAAAAGGATCTGGCCCATTTCAAGGCCCCCAAAAGCGTGGATTTTTTAGACGCCCTGCCCAAGACAGGTTCCGGCAAAATATATAAAAAAGGACTGCGGGACCCTTACACTAAACAGGCGTGAAAAAAATATGCCCAAAGACGTATGAGTATCCACACATCCATATTACCTGTTGACAATCGAGGGTGCGAGCCTCTAAAATCGACAGGATTATGCACAGATTTCATCTATCAGAACCCGGGAGATTGACTGAAAAGGGGGTAAGAAGCCATGACAGCGAAGCATAAAGATATCGGAAGTAAGACGTACGGCGGCGTCATCTGTTTCATCGTTTTGGCTTTAGTCGTGATTACCCTCATTATTATGGGTGTTAATTCAAAAAAGCCGGAACGAATCGACTTGGGCAAATTAGATACAGGTGTTAAGGGGGCCGCATTTATACGAACAAACGAGATTCTCATCGAGCAGATGGTCGATAACTGGCTGCCCAATGACCTTTTCTGGCCTACGGTCTTCCTGGACAATATGCCTAATTTCCAGATCGGGGAACTAGAGGTGGTTCGGTATAACATACGCGTGTTGAGGGATAATCTCTCTCGAATGCGGACGACGGACAAGCTCGACCCCTGGGCCGAAGGGGCCTTTACCGCGCTTTCGAACGATCCCCTCAAGTGGTGGTTTCCATCGGCTGAAAGCAGATGGGAGAAGGCCTACAAGAACCTTGAAGCCTACTACAAGGGCCTAACAAACGGGACGTCATATTTTTATCCGAGGGCAGACAATCTGGTACAACTCCTCAGCCAGTACGCGTCGCTGATGGGCGGGGTAAACACCCGGCTGATCAATGCGTCCCAACGCAAGGAGACGGTCCTGCCGGTCAATGAAGATGGGAAGAAAGAGTTAAAGGGAGGCGAGCTGGTCCAAATCAATATCCCATGGTATGAGATCGATGACAACTTCTATTATGCCCAGGGGGTTGCCTATGCCCTGTATGAGTCGTTCAAGGCCATCCGGATTGATTTTTATGAGGTGTTGAAACGCAAAAACTCGCTTAAACTTGTGGATAAGATTATTGAAAATCTGGAAAGGTGCTATTTTGAACCATGGATTGTATTTAACGGTTCTACCGACAGCATCTTTGCCAATCATTCCCTGAACCTTTCAGGTGTGTTCAATGATGCGCGGCAGAAAATTTACTCCCTGATGGTGGCCCTGCAGCAGGGATAATCCCATTTCCAGAACCACCTCTTTTGGTACACAATCTTACCGTAGAGAGTGTAAAAGAAGCCCTGTTTTCTGCTTCCCATCGATCTATACGCTCCCTGCGTGAACACCGGGAAAGGCGACCTTTGAATGCATGAGATGTCCATTGCGCAGGGGCTGCTCGATATCATAAAGGAAGAGATGGATAAACACCATGCAACGGTGTTGCGATCGGTTCGTCTCAATATCGGTCAGCTTTCGGCCATTGTCCCGGAATCCCTCTCGTTCTGTTTTGAAATCATGACTGCGGGTACGGAATTGGAGGGGGCAACGTTGAACATGGAGATGATCCCCCTCAGGGGGAC
>CAZACO010000124.1:0-8829 GCA_964483185.1 uncultured Desulfobacteraceae bacterium | reverse complement strand
CCATCCGCTCCATTGCCAGTTCTCTAAAAGATGGTCCTGTTGCGGTCTCGGATGTCACGGATGATCCCCGAATCCAGTACCCGGAGGCGGCGAAGAAAGAGGGTATTTTCTCAATCCTTTCTGTGCCGATGGCTGTACGGGAAAAGCCTATTGGGGCCTTAAGGGTTTATTCGGCCACGCCCTGGGAAGCCACGCTGGAGGATGTAAACTTTGTTCAGGCCGTGGCCCAGATAGGAGCAATGGCCCTGGAGATGTCCCGCCTTTACAAAGGACTCAAGGACAGTATCGAGATATTGAAGGGAAAGCGGGATCCAAAGACCTTGAAATCGAGAGGGTGGACGCCTTATGAGGGGGTTCCCAAGAGTGTGGGGAAAGTCAGCCCCATTTCCCAGCAGATTTCATGAGATCTCTTGCCCCATGTATTAATGCGTCACGCAGTGATCCCCCACAAGGCGATGGCCCTCCAGCTCCAGGAGCCCTGCCTTGATCTCCAGCCCGCTGCCATAGCCGGTGAGATGGCCGCTGGCACCGATGATGCGGTGGCAGGGGATGATGACGGCAATCGGATTTTTACCGTTGGCCATCCCCACGGCACGGCAGGCCTTGGGGTTGCCCACAGCAGCGGCGATCTCTCCGTAGCTGGCGGTTTCCCCGTAGGGCACGTCCAGCAGGGCCTTCCAGACCCGCTCCTGAAAGGGCGTTCCCTTGGGGGCCAGGGGCAGATCGAAAACCCTGAGCCGGCCGGCGAAATAGGCCTCTAACTGGTCCCTGGCCAAGGCCAGGCGGCCGGGTTCCCGTATCCAGCCCGTCTGCTGGGGCACACCCCGTTTCCCTTTCAAAAAAATGACTCGGCGTAGACCGTTCACATCAGCGGCCACCCGTATCGGGCCGAACGGTGAGTCTATGGTGTCGTAAAACAGGGGTTCACTATGCTTCATCTCTGCCTCCCATCATCTGGCTTGTTGCGGTTTAGGTCACATGCTTTTTCACGGATGCCATTGTAACACAACTTCAAAGGGATGGCCGCAGTTTTCGGATATGCCTCTGAAAAGGGCACCTTCATCCATGCCTTCAAGTTGGACCGTGCCCCTCTGGTAGTCACGCCATTCTTCAATCTGCAGATGATCCATAAACCAGTATGGCAAAAAACGCGCCACCTGGAACAAAGGATCGTCGTGAGAAGATGATCACGCTTCAACGAAAGTTCTTTTTAAAAATATCAAAAAATCTTATAATGCCCTTGCTCGGAAAGGATTCAACGAATACGGCGCCTCAGCGAAACGCCCTGAAACCGTGTCCCAGGACAGAATGGAGGAACCCATGAACAAACCGCAAAACATCCATCGAACACCGGCCGGTATGGCGCCCATATTCACCACCCTCTGCCTCCTTTTTCTCTTAGGGACATTGATCGATCCAGGCCGTTGGGCATCCAAAGTCTATGCGGATGAAACCATCACGATCGGTCTCCTGGAAGAGCCCAAGACACTCAATGTATGGCTGGCCGCGGATGCCTGGTCCGGCAAGGTCCTGAGCCAATTGTACCAGCCGCTCTATATTCGAGATCCCAAGAACCTGGAACTGGTCCCATGGCTGGCCGCGGATGATCCGGCATATGATCCGGCCGACCTGTCCTATACAGTAAAGATCAGGCCTTGCAAATGGTCGGACGGCTCCGAGCTGACCTCGGCGGATGTGGCCTTTACCGGCAATCTCATCAAGACCTTCAAGGTCCCCCGCTTTCTGTCCAACTGGGAGTTTATCAAAAAGATTGAGACCCCGGATAAACATACGGTCCGCTTTCTCCTTAGAGAGCCCAAGGCTATCTTCCTGTCCAGGACACTCACCACACCGATCGTTCAGAAAAAGAGATGGGAGGCCATTGTTGCCAACGTAAACAAAATGAAACAACCGCTTCTGGCGCTGCTCAGGGAGAAGGTGACCGACCCGGTGAGCAACGGGCCATTCGTCCTGAAGGAATGGCACAGGGGGGCCTACCTGTTCCTTGAAAAGAACGAGCATTTCTTCGGCCAGGGAAAAGAGATCTCGGGGCATCTCCTGGGGCCTTATATCGATGGCATCATATTCAAGTTTTTCGGGACCACCGACGCCGCAATCCTGGCCCTCCTCAAGGGAAGCATCGACATGTTCTGGTGGGGGCTTCAGCAGGGCTATTTTCAGGACCTGGAGCAAGACAAAGACATCAGGATTTTCACCAATGAGAAAAGCGCCCTTTACTACGTGGGATTTAATGTCAGGAAGAAGCCCTTTGATGATATCCACTTCAGGAAGGCCGTGGCCCTGGCCACAGATAAGCGTTTTATTACGAGAAGGATATTACAGGGATACGCCCTGAGTGCAAACTCGATCGTCCCGTCCAGCAATGTCTTCTGGTATAATCCAAACATCCCTACATATGGTGAAGGGCTTTCAAGAGAGGAACGGATTCGAAAGGCGTATGAGGTCCTCAGCGAAGGCGGATATACGTGGGAACGCTCGCCCGTCACCCTGGGAGGAAAGGTAGTCAACGGGGAAGAAATCCGCCTGCCCGATGGCACCCCCATGAAACGATTTACCATCCTCACGCCTCCTGCGGATTATGACCCTCAAAGGGCCATGGTCGGGATCATGATTCAGGAATGGGTCAAGATGTTGGGGATGCCTGCCACTTCCAAACCGATGCCTCTGGGATCCCTGATTCAACAGGTTAAGACTCGCCGTCAATTTGATCTCTTTGTAATGGGCTACGGAAACCTCTCATTAGATCCCGACTATCTGAGAAATTTTTTCATCTCCAGAAATAATAAACCCAAAGGCTGGAACACCAGCGGGTATAGCAACCCCCGCTTTGATCGGATTGCCGACGCCAGTGCCGACGCCATGAACCTGGAAGAGCGAAAAAAACTCATATGGGAGATGCAGAATATCATCATGCACGATCTCCCCTGGCTCCCCCTTTACAGTCCAAAACTGGCGGAAGGGGTACGGCGAGACAGGTTCACAGGCTGGGTTCAAATGGTGGGAGGCATCGGCAACCGCTGGTCGTTCTGCACCATAAAGCCGGTCCAACAAAGCACTCCCCGGGACTAACCTTCCATCTGACCCGTTTTCGGCATGTGAGATAAAGTTGGACAAAGCCGATGTGTAACCCTGGCTCGACTAAGGGCTCATGGAAAAGGGTTGACAAATCCCCGGGCGGGGCGTATAAAACCCGCTTTCTCCAAAAGGAGATATGATAAGATTGTAAGGTTCCTGAAAGGTTGGTGTAAGGTTCGGCAGGTATCATCCCGATCAGTTGTTCATTGGGTTGGTCCTTCTGTGAAATCAGGCGGGTCGGTTTTCATGTCAGCGAGCGCCGGCCCTATGTTGCTTTGATGCCGATTTCCTGAGGCCACCGGAAATTCCAGAGTGAAGGCGTTTCCTGCATCGGACGTTTTGGAATACGATCTAAGGGGGAGATATCATGCCAAAGAAAAGAGAAATATCGGAAGAGGTCTTTGCAGCCATGCTCGACGATGCCATTGAAGATCTAAAGCGGAGCGGTTTGGATGCAAGCGAGGTCTTCTCCATTGTCGAAGCCAACTTCGGCATGGCCTATGCCCGTAGGTTTTGCAGCAATCCCAAAGGATAAAAGGTCATGCAAACGGGGCCGTGAAAGGCCAACAGAGTTGATTTTGGACGAGGCGTGGGGACTGTTGCCTTTCTTGTTATTGGGAGGGCATCTGCAGGATGGCGAAAAGCCCGGGGTAGCCCAGGGCCGGGCCAGGGCTACCATCGAGCATTCGAATTATCACCCACCCGCCTCCCTGATGATCAGTGCTTGCCCGGCGCAAGCGGTACGCCCCGGCGTTCATAGGTGATGTAAGATAAGAGCGCCACCATTTTTGGATCATCTGCGGGTATCGGGTCACCCTCCAACGGATTCTGGATACACCAGTTGACCATCTCAGAAAGCGAAACGACCCTCCCGATCTGCCGTTGGAACTTGGGATAGGTCTCCGGGTGCGTGTTGGCGGCATTGGGGTGGCACTGGTCACAAGACACCTTGTTTGTCCCCAAAGCGCTGTGAAACAGCTTTTCACCCTTCGTCACGACCGCCATGAACTCCTTGTCCCAGCGCTCCAAATCCGCCTGTGTGAAATCATCCGCCTGTGTGGAGAATGAGATCGCCAGTAAGACGCAACCTATCAAAACTGATAGAGAAACGCCGAGAAACTTTCTGTTTTTTCGCATAAGACACCTCCTTGCGCCGTTTAATACTGGGTCTGAGGCGGAATGCGGCTGCCGTAATCCTGGTAATTCAGATCTTCCGGCTTGCCGATCTTGGGATTAAAGGCAACCGTGCGGTTCTTGTTGTCGGGCAGCTGGTAGTGCATGCCCACTTTGCCGCTGCGCACATCCATGAACTGCCAGCCTGTGGCGTCCCGTTCAAAGAAGGGATCGGCCCGGTTCATCGGCACGGTCAGCTTGGGAAGACAACTGGCCAACTGGGAGTAGGATTCCGGGTAGGGCCAGGGCCAGGCCGTGGCCATCACCGCGTGAAAGGTGATGTTGCCGATCTGATTATATTGGATCTGATGGACATGGCCATAGATCACGGTTGCCTTTTCAAAAGGCTTCAGAAGCGCCTGCACCCTTCCTGCATCTTCGGTCCAGAAATTCCAGGGCTTGAAGATCTTCTGTATGGGGGAATGGGAGAATACAACCAGAGGGGTGCCCCGATCGATTTTCTCCAGGTCCTTCTTCAACCAGGTTAACTGCTCCTCACCCACCATAAATGGCGACCCGTTGGGATTGTCGAGCCGTGCCATGGCCAGCATGCGGTCCATGGGGGAGGGCCACTTCTTGTGAACCCAGCTGTCATAGGTGAGAATGCTGTTGAGGACAACGAAATGGACGCCCTTGTGATCGAAGCTGTACCAGAGGGGCCCGATCTTGGACTGCCAGTACTCCCCGAGATCGAGGTAGTAGTCGTGCTCCCCCATCACGTAATGGACCTTGCCGCGCAGGTTGGACATGATCTCCAGGCCGTGATCCAGTTCTTCCTTCTTTCCCAATTGCGCCAGATCGCCGCCAAACATGAAAAAGTCGGGTCGTGGTGTGAGCAGATTGGCCTCCCGAACCGCCCGGATGAGCCCCATGTCCCAGTTGCGCACGAACTTGTTCCCCTGAATCTGTTGGATATGGGCGTCGGAAATGTATCCAAACGTAAAGTCCTGTGCAGGGCCATGGCCGCCAAAGGCCATCTTCACCAGGCTTATCGGAAAAGCGGACGCCATTAAACCCGCACCGGTTGTCTTGAGAAATGCACGTCGGTTCATGTTCATCGCATCTTCCTCCTTTATATGCTTGAGACCTCGGGTGTCATTTTTGGACAAACTGAGGGCTTGTGAGGGCCTTCATAAATTCCACCAGGTCGGCCTGCTGCTTCTCGGTCAGGTTGAGGGGCCGAATGCCGCCGCTTAAGAGTTCTGGCAAAGGATCGGACTCATTCATCCGTCCCCCGTTGTTGTAGAACTGCACGACCTCCTCGAGGGTCTTATGGCTCCCATCGTGCATGTAAGGGGCGGTCAGTTCGATATTCCTCAGGGTAGGGGTCTTGAAAGCGCCGATGTCCGTAAGTTCCCGTGTCACCGCATATCTGCCGAGGGACGAGGTCTTGGGGTTGCTGAGCACGGCAATGTCCGTGCCTCTTTTCTTTACGTCCTCAACCGCGGCCGAGAGTTCATCCAGATCCCGAGGCATCTGATTGGCTGCAACCCCGATCATGTGGAAACGGTTGTCGGTAAAAAGGGCCTGGGTTTGCTCAATCACGTGGCATGAAACGCACCGACCCTGCCCGACGAAGACGTCCAGGCCCCGGATCGCCGCGGGGCTCATGGCCTCCTTATCGCCTCCAAAATAGTATCTGTCAAACGGGGAGTCGCCGCCGATCAATGTCCTTTCAAAGGTGCCCAGGGCCTGCTGCACCTCGGCCATGGTTATCTGGTCCCCGGTCTTGCTAAACGCCTTCTTGAAAAGTTCCACATATTCCGGGTCTGTCCGTACAATCTTGAGAATGGGTTCGTGGTCCTTGAGTCCCATTTCAACCGGGTTCAGGAAAGGCTGGGCCGACTGGGCCTCGAGGGTGGGCTCGCGTCCGTCCCAGAACTGGGTATGGAGATAGGCGGCATTGATGACCGTCGGTGCGTTTCGAGTGCCCTTGAGACTCTTGATCCCCTCTGATACGGGGAGGGCATCGGCAAAACCCTTCTTTCTGTCATGGCATGTGGCGCAACTGACCTCTCCTGTGGTACTGAACCGGGTGTCATGGAACAATTTGTCACCCAGTTTTACCTTCTCCGAGGTGATGGGGTTATCCGTCGGTACCGGAACCGGTGGGAGTCCGACCGGTGCAGCGAACGCGACGCAGGCCGCGAACATGGCCGCCAGCGCTCCGATGCGCAAGATTCTTTTAAAATGACGGGTGGTTGTTTTCAAGGTCCATCCCTCCTTTCTCTCTAATCTGTTCATGGTTTAAGCCCACGCGTGTCTGGTACTCAAACAAAACACGTCGGGATCGATGATGGTTGCCCGAGCAACGACGCTCCCGTTAAACTGGAACATGGGACGGTTTCACGGGAGAGGCTTGGCTGCCATACGCCGGGGCGTAATCCTGAATTTATGCCCCCTCAGGTTTTGGACCATCTCGTTTAATCGCGCTATTGGGTCGACCGGCTCTGACGCTTTTCGTTATAATCGAGAATTATTATTAAGAAACAATAAATAACCATGTTGCGGTTGTCAACCCAAAAAATCAGAATGTTTCAGCTGGGAAACGGCACCACTTCGACGAGATTGCAGTGAAACGCGCAACTCTGGCCCATGTCTGTGAGGCGCTGGCTGGTCAGATGATTGATTCCCTGGTTTTGAGGCATAAAGCGGGGCCAGTAAAGCCCTTCCACCACGGTGACACCCGGGCCCGTTCGCTCCGTTACGTGAGCAAAGAGACAGGCCTCGCCACGGTCGTTAAAGACCCGGACCTCCATATGATCTTCAATCCCCCGTTTGCGGGCGTCCCGAGGATGGATCAGGATGGTGGGAGGTCCTGCCTGGTTTTGGAGATACTCAACTTCGTTAAAGCTGGAGTTCAGGAACTGATGTCGGGGTGGCGTGATCATTTGCAGACGAAAACGGCCACGACCTTCCTCATCCACACTCGGTTCACCGTTGGGCAGCGGATCCAAACCCTGGTCTGCCATCTCTCGGGAATAGAATTCGATCTTGCCCGAAGGTGTGCCGAATCCCTCTGAAAAAAGATCGAGCGGCACATTCAGACGAACCGGCCGGCCTGTCCTCAGGCGATCCAGGGTCACCCCTTTCAGGTAAGTAGAATCGGATGCAAGGAGCCCTGCGATGATCTCCTCTTCAGATTTCATGAAACAGGGTTCTTTGAAACCGAATCGGTGCGCCAGATCCTGAAAGATGGAGTGGGTGGGGCGGGCCTCTCCGATCGGTTCGATGACCGGATGCGCCATCTGGAGGTAGTAATGTCCATAGCTTCTATAAAGGTCCGTGGATTCCATGGATGTGGTGGCCGGAAGTACTAAATCCGCATAGAGCGCGGTCTCACTCATCAGAATTTCATGGACCACCGTAAACAGGTCTTCGCGTTGAAGCCCCTTGAGCACGCTTGTCGAATCGGGGGCCACGACCGCAGGGTTGCTGTGATAGACGTGCAGGGCCTTGATGGGCGGATGATCGGTTTGCGTCAGTGCCTCGCCGAGCTGCACCATGTTGATGGTCCTCACGGAGGACGGGGCCAGATCTTCATGAAGAACGGTCTCCATATTAAAGGCAAAGGCGGCCGAAGTGGATCGGGTGATGCCGCCCCCCCTTTTTCGGGTGGCGCCTACAAGGGCCGGCAGTAAGGCGATGGTACGCATGGCCATGCCACCCTTCAGCTGCCGGGCAGGACCCCAGCCCGTGCGAATATACGGGGCACGAGCCGTCCCGTATTGCGTTGCCAGGCCCTCGATCTCGCCTGCGGGAACCCCTGTGATGCCCTCCACTCGGGAAGGGGAATACGCTTCAACCCGTTCAAGCAGCTCTTCAAAACCGAAGGTGTGTTCGGCAATGAACCGATGGTCCAGCAGGTTCTTTTTGACGAGGATGTGCATGATGCCCAGGGCAAGGGCTGCGTCGGTACCCGGTCGGAGCTGCAGATGGAGATCCGCTTCCCGGGCGGTGCGGTTCTGGTAGGGATCGATCACCACAATGGCGGCGCCTTTTCCACGGGCCTGTAAGAAAAAGGGCCATGCATGCATATTGGTAGAAAGGGTGTTGCTCCCCCAGAGGATAATCAGGTCCGAATCCACCGCGGATTCGATATCTGTGGTGGGGATGCTTCCCATGCTGAATGAGAACCCCGCTTCAGCCGTTGCACTGCAGATGGTCCGCAGCAGCTTGGAGGCGCCCAACTTGTGGAAAAAGGGGTGACCGGCATGGTACTGGACCAACCCCATAGTCCCCGCGTAGGAATAGGGGAGGATGGCCTCGCCGCCAAGATCGGAAATGATCTTTTTGTATCGATCTACAATTTCACTGAGGGCCTGATCCCATGAAATCGGCTCAAACCGCCCCGCCCCCTTTTTTCCCACCCTTTTCAGCGGGCGTCGAATTCGGAGCGGGGAGTGGACGCGTTCTCCATAGTGCTTCACCTTTACACAGACGGCGCCGCGTGTGAAGGGGTGGTCAGGATCCCCTTTTACGGATACCACCCGACCCCCATCTATGCCGACGATGAGCCCGCAGGTGTCAGGACAATCGTGCGGGCAAACAGAACGTTTG
>CAZACO010000123.1:0-8853 GCA_964483185.1 uncultured Desulfobacteraceae bacterium | reverse complement strand
CTCACCGAGTTTTCGCCCACCTGCGTTGAAAATCCGTTTGGCAGACCGACACGGCCCGGTTCTATCGGCCTGCCGATCCCGCCGTTCAAGGCTCGGATTGTGGATAAGAATGATAAGGACTTGCCAGTGGACCAGGTTGGCGAACTTATCGTTTCCGGCGATGCCGTCATGAAGGAATACCTGAACAAACCCGAAGCCACCGCCGAGACATTACGCGGAGGTTGGCTTCACACAGGCGATCTTGCACGTATGGACAAGGATGGCTATATCTATATCGTAGACCGCATAAAAGAGCTGATCATACGGGGCGGCTACAATGTCTATCCGCGGGAGATCGAAGAGGTGTTGTATACCCATCCCGCTGTCTTGGAGACGGCTGTGATCGGGATACCGCACCACGATCTGGGGGAAGAGGTGGCGGCTGTTGTCGTGGTCCGGCCTGGGGTCCAAGTCTCTGCCGACGCATTGCGCCAATTCGTCAAGAAACGGGTCGCGCCTTACAAGTCTCCCCGGGTAATCAGGTTTGTTGACGAACTGCCAAAGACGGCCGCGGGTAAGATCCTGAAACGGGCCATTTTATTGGAAGACTAAATCAAGACGCTTGAAAAGCAAAGGATTCAGAACCCTATACGTATTTCTTGGGAACAGAACCGTGAGCAATGTTTACAGCACTATTAAAACGTCATCTGCTTGAATTTCGACTTTGAGATGGATCCGTTAGGTCATGCAGCAAAATACGTGCCCGTTTCTCGTTCCCGGATCATGCCGAAGGCAATGAAGGCCTTTTTTGCTACTTCTTCTCCCCATTCCTGCACGAAATGTCCGGCCCAGGCCATTTCATAAGGTTCGGGACAACCTCTGATAACGCTTCAAGCGCGCTCTGCAGACTTTCCAGAAACACTTTTAGATCCTGTAAGACTGTAATTGCCTTTAATTAAACCACGTCCTATGGGCGTAGTTGGTGATTTGGGCGGAGCCCAATTCTTTCCCGAGCATTTTGGCAAGAATGTACGGCGTACGCTTCCCTGCCTCAGGATTAGACTTTAAATCTTATGCAAAAAGCACAAGAGATTCTTTTATTGTTTTTCTTTGCGAGGGTTGTTTTACCCCGCAGTTCCGGAAGACGCCCTGGGGCGCCTTTGCGAGACCTTTTTGGTTCCGGCTTGTCCGGTTTAGGGGTTCAAAGATTGAGAAATTCAAGGGTTCGGATTCGGTTTGACATACAAGACGCGGTTTTCGTATCATCTGTCTCCGAAAGGGGCTTCTTATCATAGAGTTGTAGAACCCAGGCCCGAAACAAACAGAATAGAGGATGACACAAAATGCATACGCTTATTGAAAAAGAAATGGTTGACACTATCCGCACTACGGGTAAGACAAGTAAAGAACTGCCCGACAGGGAAGAGATATTCAGGGAGCATGCCATGCCCTATGACAGAGAGGCGGAAAATGCTATCATCACAGGCTGCCAGATACTGTCCATGCTCCCCCATATCCTCGGGTCCCTGAGCCGCATTCTGGATCGGAAAGACTTTTCATACACTTTTCTCTCCGAGGAATACTGCTGCGGCAATTATCTTTACCGTCCAGCCATAAAGGCGCGGGACGATGAAGCCATGGTCCAGTGCAGGGAACTGTCAAAGGAGTTTGTGGAAAAAAATATCCGGAAGGCAAAAAGCCTGGGTGCAAAGCGTCTGGTGATCTTCTGCTCCCCCTGCTACCCGATCTACAGGCACGCCTTTCCCCAAGAGAATATTGTCTTCTATCCTGTGGCCATCAACGAGGTCATGGGCAGGCTTAGTTTTGAGGAACGGATTGACTATTATGCAGGATGCTATAAACTGCACCGGAAGTTTTCGCCCGTACCAATGGACCTTAAATCCACCAACGAGGTCTTCAATAAAATTGAAGGGCTTGATGTTCACAGAATCAGTGCACCAAAATGTTGTTTTAGCCCTGAAGGCCTTTCTCATATGACGGAAAACATCTTAACCAGGCTTATGGTCCATATCTGTACGGGCTGTTATGGCCAGGCCCTACAGAACATACCATCGGATAAAGGGATAGAGGTCCTCATGCTCCCGGAGCTTATAGAGAGGGCTCATGATATTGTTTGAGAGATTTCTGCTGAGACAGGTGTATGAGGGAAAGGAACTGCAAATGAGGGTCTGGACGTTGCGCCTGGCCGATGGACCGGATGAAGTTCACTTGGAGACCATTACAAGATTGGAGTTGAAAAAATACTCATGAACGCAGCAAAAGAGATCACTGAGGTAAGACCTGCGCATCGCCTTGATGAAAGCGCCCTTACGGATTATTTGAGGGCGAATATCAAAGGCTTTTCCGGAAAACTGAAGGTTCGACAGTTTCAATACGGGCAGTCCAACCCCACATTTCTGCTGTCGGCTGGTGGAAAGTCGTATGTCCTGCGCAAAAAACCTCCCGGGAAACTCCTCCCCTCCGCACACGCGGTCGACCGCGAGTACAGAATTATCAAAACGCTCAAAAAGGCAGACGTTCCGGTCGCCGAGGCATTGCTCCTCTGTAAGAACGATTCGATTATCGGGACGCCCTTCTATGTGATGGAACATGTGGAGGGACGGATCTTCCGGGACGTAACCGCATCCATGGCCAGAAGCCCTGAAGAGCGCGCGGCCATCTTTGATGTGATGAACGACACGCTTGCGAAGATCCATTTGGTGGACTGGAAAGCCTTGGGACTTTCCGATTACGGGAAGCCGGGGAACTACATGACCCGTCAGGTCAGTCGGTGGAAGCGGCAGTATGAGGCATCAAAGACCGATGACATTGAAGATATGGACTACCTGATTCAATGGCTGGAGAAAAATATCCCGGCCGATGACAGCGCAACCGTGGTTCATGGTGATTTCCGTCTTGAAAATATGATCATTCACCCTTCAGAACCGCGCGTGTTGGCGGTACTTGACTGGGAACTCTCCACACTGGGGCATCCGCTGTCAGACCTTGCCTATAATTGTATGCAATACTACATCCCTGTCAGCAAGAGCAGGCTCACCGGATATAAAGGCCTTAATTTGAGCGAATTGGGCATCCCGGAGGAAACCGATTATGTTGACGCCTACTGCCGTCGCATCGGCCGGAGCAGGATCGCCGACTGGGAGTTTTTCCTCGCCTTCAGTATGTTTCGCCTGGCCGGTATCGTTCAGGGGGTCTACAAGCGGGGACTCGATGGTATTGCCAGTTCGGAGATAGCCAAATCGTATGGCAAGTACGTCCCATTTTTAGCGGATGTGGCCCGGCAGGTCATCTCAAAGAAGGGGAGGACGGCCTGAGGTGAAAACCCCGATTGTGGCCATCGTCCGGTACGAGAAGCCGATGGAATCTGTCCGCAGGGCCTTGATCTTTTCCGCGGCCCGAGTTCGAGGAAGCCCATTTAACGGTGATATAACCGGGTGTCTTATCTACCTCTCTTAGATGCCGGAAAAAAGTGGAAGGTACAGCTTGAATTCAGTTCCATCGCCCCGCTTCGACCAGACCTTGACTTGGCCCCTGTGATCGTTCACAATCCTGTTGACGGTGGTCAGCCCCAGCCCGGACCCCTGAGGCTTTGCCGTAAAGAACGGATCGAAGATGCGGGGCAGATCTTCAGGATCAATGCCGGGGCCGTTGTCCTTCACGCTGATGGTCAAGTATTCACCCTCCCAGGAGGTTGAAATGGCGATGGTCCCTCCATGGGGCATGGCGTCCGCAGCATTGCGGAACAGATTGATCAGGGCCAAGGCGATCTGTCCTTTGTCCAGATAGAGGGAGGGATCTTCGGGGGGTGACGACAGACGGATTTCCATGTGTTGCGCACCGGGCTCATGCTCCCAAACGGACAATGTGTACTGTAACAGGCTTGAGAGTTTTATCTCCCGTATGTCCGGTTCGGGCATGGCGGTATAATGCTCGATATCTTTCACCATCCGCTCCAGGCGGGCGGATTCCTCGATAATGATATCGACATAACCTTCAAGGGTCTTGTCATGGTGCAGTTTTTTCTTGAGGCGCTGCGCGAAGCCGCCGATGCTCATGACAGGATTCCGTACCTCGTGCGCCACACCCTGCGAGAGTTCTGCCAACGCAGACAGTCGCTCTGAGCGCAGGAGTCGCTCCTCGGCCTTCTTCAATTCAGCCTGGGTCAGGGCGAATTTTTCCTGTAACCGCTCGTACAGCCTGGCGTTGACCATGGCAATCCCGATCTGATTGGCCGCAATGGTCAGGAACTCCAGGTCCTCCCGATTGAAGGGGGTTCCCCCACGTTTGTTGACCAACTCCAGGACGCCTGTCAGGCGACCTTTGTTCCTGATCGGGAGAGCGATGATAGACCGGGTTTTGAATCCGGTTATCAGATCGATCTTTGAACTGAATCGGGTATCCTTTTCCGTGTCCGGAACGATGACCGGTTCACCGGTATGCGCCACCCATCCGGCTATCCCCTCCCCTATCTTCATCCGGATCTCTCTGACGGTATGGGTCTCATGTCCGCTCAGGATCCGAAAGAACAATTCATGGGTTGTATCATCTATCTCAAAGATCGAACTCCCTTCCGCGCCGATCAGCTCTTCCACAAAGCGCATGGCATGGTTCAGGACCTCACCGATATCCAGAGAGGAGTTGATCATGGACGACAACTCTACCAGGGCCTCAATTTCTTTGGACGTCTGGGTGGTTAACATACTGCAGCTCTCAAACAGATAACATCTGCGCATATCCTTTGGATCTGATCCGGGATATCAGTTGGATTCGTCATCCAGTTTAAATCCAGGGTACAGTTTTTTCGCGCATTCGGGGCAGATGCCGTGACTGAAATCAGCTTCGGAACGATCACGGATATACGATTCAATCTGATTCCAGTAGCCTTTGTCGTCCCGAATCTTTTTACAGTTGGCGCATATGGGAAGTATGCCCCGCAACACCTTGATTTCATTAAGTGCTTTCTGGAGATTGTCTCTTTCCTCTCTCAAGTTTTCTTCGCTCTTCTTCAGATTCCGAAACAACAGGCCGTACGGTCTGACGAGCCCGGTCTCTATGATCGCCTTGTAAACGAGGTAGTAGGAGATGATCTTGAGAAAATGTCCGACGAGATTGGACAGGCCATATACGCTGACATAGAACGTAAAGGCCAGTTCCTGGGCGATGGTAATAAAGATGGATGCGGCCAGGAGTCTGAACACCGATGGCTCAAATTCTTCCCGTTTTTGATACAGCAAACCGATTGCGCCGATCAGGATGAAACAGATGACATACTCGCTGATTTTTTTAAACAGGGTCAACCCTGTTCCCTCGAGAAAGCAGTCTGGAAAAATATGCCGGTAAAAGATCGTTGCCAGCAGGATAAAGGTGACCGCCAGGTAGGCGGCAAATACAAGGGATATGTTGAGTCGTTTTCTAAACAGAAGCGGGGCAATGAGAAGAGACAGGCTCTCCATGTACCGTCCTCCAATCCATAGCTGGGTCGGCAGATTGGCGCCGTATGCCTCGAAGATCCCCATCCCTTTATAGGCCAGCGTGTGCAGCATGTCTATCCCGGCGATGAACAGAAAGGCAACGCCGAGGAAGAGAAGGTAGTTGTTATCTAAGAATGGCCGCGAATTCCAGACAACCATAAATATCCCGCAGGCGATGACGATGCTGAATATCTCGGCCATAAAGTGGAAGAGGAGGTAGCTGTAAAGGCTGGTAAGGTACAACCCGAACAGGATGAGCAGCCCGCCTGAAATGATGGGCAATTTTTTTGCGAACCGGGTTTCGATGGTATCCATTGATATCTCTCTGCGCATGTTCATTCAGTCAACCGTGTCGTGTGAACATACGTAACTTCTCAATAAGTTCGGGTGCGCACTATACGACAGTGCTTAAGATCGATTGAAAGAGATCAATTTTACTTGTTGGAGTTTAGGCGTAAGCCTTTTATAAAATCCTTACGGATAAATTCCACCCGAACTTATTGAGAAGTTACGAACATACAGGATAAGCGATGGGTATTCAAGAGAAATTGTCGTCAGCGTCTGGCCCCGTAAGGTCTAGACGACATGGAGAGATGTTTTATTGAATCCGGTCCCGGATTTCAAATATGTGAAGATGGGGTTTACTCAGCGATGCACAACATGTAGTATGGAAAGTTATGGAGATTTGGAGCCATCGAAACCGGGAGGGTGGACAACGCCTGGTTCGATAGTCGTGTTTTGGATCTGTGGTGATATGATGGACAACGATATGCTGCTGAGCCAGATAAAAGGGCGTGTTTGCACCCTTATTTTGAACTGCCCCGGGAAGAAGAATGCACTCAACGTGGAGTTGCTGGTCGATCTCCGCCGAAAGATTCAGGCGCTTTCACAGGATGATACCATTCGCACGATCGTCATCAGGGGGTCAGGGGATGAGGCATTCTGCTCAGGGTATGATATCGGCGCCCTGACCGAAAGCAGTACCCCCGGTGTCGAGAGGGCAACCAAGGGGCGAGATGCCTTCGGTCCCTTTGAAATGGCCGTGCAGGGTATTATGAACTATCCCTACCCGGTCATCGCCATGCTGAACGGATATGCCTTTGGCGGAGGATGCGACCTTGCCGTGTCCTGTGATATCCGGATCGGTGCTGACCACATCCGCATCGGGATGACCCCTGCCAAGATCGGGATGATATACTCACCGGAAGGCCTGATGCGATTCATACAGACGATCGGACTGTCAAAGACAAGAGAGATATTTTTCACAGGCCGGACCTATGACGCCCGGCACGCCAGAGACATGGGACTGCTCGATTATCTGATCCCAAGGGCAGATCTTGAATCGTTTACCTACGATTTGGCCGAAGAGATCGCCGGGAATGCCCCCCTCTCTTTGAAAGGGATCAAGCGGATGTTGAATCTGGTCCTGCGCTCTGATAGGATGGCCGCAGACGACCGGCGGGAGGCTGAGGAAATCGTGGCCCGGGTCCTGGAAAGCCATGACCTGAAAGAGGGCCGGGCGGCATTCTTCGAAAAACGTCCCCCTCGGTTCAGAGGGAGATAGAACGTAGAGAAAGGAGATATTCATTATGGGTAAACCGGTTGTGGCCATCGTGCGCTACGTGAAACCTCTCGAATCGGTCCGCAGGGCGGTTGAGCTGTGCAAGGGTCTGGATCACCTGTCTGCGAACGCCAGGGTTTTTATCAAGCCCAATATCGTCTACTGGACCCACAAGGTCGCTTTTCCCAAATGGGGAGTGATCACCACCTCCCGTATGGTTGAGGATACTGTCATTTTGCTCAAGGAGCGGGGGATCGACCATATTACCATTGGAGAGGGGATGGTTGCGCAGACCAGGTATAAGGAAACGCTGGCCCACGCCATTGAAAGCCTGGGTTACCAGCGCCTGAACAAACGATATGGCGTCAAGACTATTGATGTGTTTGAGAAAGAATTCAGGGAGGTGGACCTGGGCAACGGGGATACGCTCAAATTCAATGCGGATATCCTTGACAGCGATTTTGTGGTGGATATCCCCGTTCTGAAAACCCATGTCCAGACAGTGGTGAGCTTGGGAATCAAGAACCTGAAGGGGATGATCGATATCAATTCGAGAAAAAAGTGCCACAACGCGGATCCAAAGAAGGACCTCAATTACTGGGTAGCCAAACTTGCTGATCCGATGCCTCCTATGTTGGCGCTTTTGGACGGCATATACACCACTGAGCGGGGCCCGGCCTTTGACGGTAGAGCCAGGAGAAGCAATGTCATCGTGGCCTCGGCGGATGTCCTCTCAGCCGATATGGTGGGGGCAAAAGTTTTGGGATACGAGCCTTCCGAGGTCCCCCATCTGGTCCATGCGGCAAAGAACCGGAACAGACCCTGCGATCTGTCAGACGTTGAGGTTTTGGGGGAAAAGATCGAAGAAGTCTCCTCTCGTCACAAATACAGCTTCCCCTACAATAAGGACAACAGCCTGCCCCTCCCGCTGGAGAAAATGGGCATCAGGGGCCTCTCCTATCGTAAGTATGATCTGACCATGTGCACCTACTGTTCGGCCATAAACGGTGTTACGCTTGCGGCGGTAGCCCTTGCGTGGAAGGGAATACCTTGGGACGATGTGGAGGTCCTCACCGGGAAGTCGATGCGACCCACACCGGGCAAGAAAAAGACCATTCTGTTCGGGAAGTGTATGTACCAGCTCCACAAGGACAACCCAGACATCCAAGAGATGATTGCCATAAAGGGCTGCCCGCCCCAGCCCAAGTCTATCATTAATGCGTTTCATAAGGCCGGGATAGAAATAAATCCGTCCATAATCGAAAACGCAGACACGGTGGTAGAATTTTTCATGAAACGTTACGAGGGAAAGCCTGAGTTCGAAACGTCTCATTTCACGATCACATAACTAAAGTAAGCTGGCGTGTGATGACCTTTTAACAATCTAAATTTCCTACATAATATCAATGAGGCGTACATGGATCAGGGATATTTGGATGAAGAAAAATTAGGAAATCTTATTGAAAGGAGATAAGGAGGCACCCCCGATGAACAAAGGCTCTAACCTTGAGAGATCAACCCCGCATTCGAATATCTCAGTTCTCGGATTTGATGAGCGCAGAGATGTTGAATTTGCCTTAAGGGAGTCCGAGGAAAGACATCGAACGATCCTTGAGGGCATCGAAGAGGGGTATGTTGAAGTTGATCTCAAAGGAAACACAGTATTCTGTAACGACTCGTTTTGCAGGATAACGGGCTTCCCCAGGGAGGAACTTCTTGGCCTGAATTATCGAGAATATATGACTAAGCCAATGGCAGACGCGGTGTATAAAGGCTACAACAAAGTCTACCGGACAGGAGTCCCTGACAAGGCGTTTTATT
>CAZACO010000122.1:0-8872 GCA_964483185.1 uncultured Desulfobacteraceae bacterium | reverse complement strand
GGTACCGGCACCGGGTCACAGGAGGCGTTCTTCTCCAATCATGAAACGCCTCTTGCGCCGCCTGAACGGCGCTGTCTATCTCCTCCTTGGTTGAGATGCCGACCTTTCCTATGGTCTCATAGGTCGCCGGATTTACCACATCAATAATTTCACCTTTTGATTCAACCCATTCTCCGTCAATGTAATTCTTGGCCATGGGTACGCCTTTTATCGGTTCATCCAATAACGCCATAATAAATACCTCCTTAGATTTAATTTAAATGGTTTTTATTTCTAAAGACTCGTAGATCCGTAAAAAATCAACGAATAGAACCTGCTACCATCGTGCTTTTATGTTTCGTGCCGGGTGTTTCACATGTAACAAGCCGGTAGGCCGCTCCATTTTCATTCATTATCTTCTTTGACGACCAGATATAGCTCGCTGGATCCAACCCGTTTGACAATAGCCCCATGCTCCTGGAGGAGCGGATCATCTTTCGTCACCACATGCGCTTCCGGGTTCATGTCTAACTGGAGATCGATGAGCGATCTATTTAATTGCAGCTCTAACGGGTCAAAAGGGGGCGTGTCGGTGAACCCGCATAGATATCTCCCCACTTCGACCACATCATTGGCCATGGCTATTTTTGCTGCAAGACCATCTTGCTGGATCAGACACTCCAGAATAATGTTGTGCGCATCCCGCACATGTGCGAAAAAATCCGGGGGCAGCCCGATCTTGGTTTTCATGGATTTCAGTAGATTATCAATCATATCGATGGTCAGTGTCAGGATGGTGTTTTCGGTCATCCGGGCCAGATACCGGTGAAAACTGATCTCCTTGGAGACCTCCGTGTCTCCGGGCGTGATGGTCTCTCCGATCACCTTTTCCAGCTTCTCGATATCCCTGCCTGTTCTCTTGGTCGCGGCCACCTGTGCCACGGACGGTTCGATCAGATACCGGAGCATGGTAATCTCTCTGATGGTTACCGTCTGAAAATGGAGGAAATTGATGATGGCGTGAAGGGTGGTTCGCATACCCACTTCCGCCACAAACGCCCCTCCCGAGATCCCTTTTCGGAT
Source organism: uncultured Desulfobacteraceae bacterium (assembly GCA_964483185.1). Classification (GTDB taxonomy): domain Bacteria; phylum Desulfobacterota; class DSM-4660; order Desulfatiglandales; family Desulfatiglandaceae; genus CAZACO01. Next base: position 7,810 of record CAZACO010000122.1, on the reverse strand, counting down.
CTCCAGCAGCCCAATGACCTCGAGGACCCTGAGGGCCTCCCGCATCGTGGCCTTGCTGACCCCGAATTGCTCAATCAACTCCTTTTCAGAGGCCAGCCTGTCTCCGGGCTTGATCTTGCCGGATAGGATCGCATCCCGGATCTGCGCAATGATGTTATCGGAGACCTTTTCTGACTTGTTTGCGTTGTTAAACATGGATGACGGCATGGAATTCAAACCAGAGACTCGATGTAAGATTTTGTTAAGAAATACAGAATGAGAAATGGCGTGTCAAGAAAAATATTATAATCTTTTAATCTTTTTTTTGAAAAGCGGGCCCATCCCGATGAATGGATATATTTGTATTAATTTTAAATCGTTACAATTAGCATTTAAATAAGATTAAACATATACTAATTGATTATTTGTCTTAATTTATTAGAAAAAGTCTTTTATATTAATCAAATTTATTAAGATTACTACCATATGTGGATTAAGAGAAAGGTAGAAACCAGCTTTTCGGGTATGAAATCAAACAAATATTATAAATGTTATAATTTTTTATTTGACTTTTTTCCCAGGCTTTTCTATATAGGCAGCAAGATTCTGATGAAAATGTCAGATATCCTGAGTTTAATATTTTAATATTTCTATTAATTTTGGATGTTATCGATCATTTCAGAGTACGGTTGAACGGGTTTTGGGGTTCTTTTAATCTAAGGAGGTTTCGTATGGGACTGAAAATCGACGCGCTAACATGTACAGCATGTATGGCCTGTGAGTTGGCCTGCGGTTACCACCGGGACGATGCCTTTGCCCTTTTGTCATCGTGCATCGTGCCCTACCGGGCCATGGAAAAGAAAAATTACGTGGGCGTCATCCTGAAAGAGGAGGACAGTTTAGTGGCTGCGCGGCCCGAAGGCCTTGAAATCAACCGAATCGGCGAAGAACAGGACCCGGAAAAGGAGGCGGATGCTTCGGCGAAACCGATGTTGCTCAGAGAATCCTGCGACCTGTGTGAGGATGTAGACGACGGACCTTTGTGCATAAAGTTCTGTCCGGTCAATGCAATTTCCATGGAATAGACACGAATATGGGCGCCTGTTCACGGGTTCAGAATTCACCGACATCTGACCGTGTGAACCGCTAGAGATTGAGGAGATAAAGATATGGAATATTTGGCATCAGATAAGATCGCTATCGTCGACCTTGCTACGCGTGAAATCATCGAAGAGGAGTTAGATGACGATTTGGTACTAGAAAAGATCGGTGGGGCCGGGATCACAAAATCTCTCTATGATCGATTCTCGGACGAAGAGCCCGTCGTGTTGGGTACGGGCCTATTGACAGGGTCCCTGGTTCCCGGATCAGCCTTAGGGGTGATAACAGCAAAAAGCCCTTTGACAGGGAAGGTTTCCCATGCACCCCTCAATCTGGATGCGGGCATGGAATTGAAATACTCCGGTTTTGACTATATCGTCATCAAGGGGACATCCGAAAAACCGGTTTATCTATGGGTCCATGACGGTATTGCCGATCTCAACGATGCGAATGATCTGTGGGGCAAGGATGTCTGGGCTGCTACAGACCATGTCCGAGACCTCATGGGTGACGATCTGATACAGGTCCTTGGAATCGGAGAGGCCGGGGAAAAGGGTTCCGAACTGGCCCAGATCTGCATCAACTACTGGCAGAGCGGAGACAGAATCGGTTTCGGAAACCTGTTCGGGAAGAAAAACCTCAAACTGATCGCCATAAGGGGGATGGGACTTTTGGAAATCGCTGAGCCGGAGGAGTTCGTTGAGAATTGCGCAGAACTTCTCTCTGCGGTCCGATCGGGGCCGGTCACTGGAATCAGAGGGATTGCGGCCATGGCCGCCGCTTTGGGGGAAGAGGACATCGGAGAATGGCTCAAGCCATTGACCCATAAGCACATGGCCTGTTTCAACACCCCCCTGCCGACGAATACATTTGTGTTTCTGGATGAAGACCCGGCCCTTCTGAAAGAAACAGGGGTTGAAGAGCCTGGATTCCTCTTGACCGATATCTTTCCCCTTCTGGTGCTGAAAAGGCTGGGCCTGTCGGCGGCCGATGCCTGTCAGATTCTCAAGGCGTGTGCAAAGTACGGCATTGACGGCGCTGCGGTTGCTGAACTGAGCGAAAAGGCCGGTCTGAGAGACCCGAAAGCAATCAGAAATGCCTTGCCCGATCTGAAAGGTCCGGTTTCGAGCTCAGGGAACAGCGTGTTCAGCCCATGGGCGGCCGTCGGAAACCAGGAAGAAGAGACGTGGCTGAGGCGCCAGGCCGTGGCCTATATCTTCGGCCTCCATCCCATATTTGCCCTCATGGCTCCTGAATTGACCGAAGAAAAGCTCCTCGATCTTTCAAGCCTTGGGACAGAGCTGGAATTGACATCAGAGACCCTGAACGAGGTTGTTGCAGACATCATTTCATAATAGAATAATCAAGCGGAGGAGAATGTTAGCATCCTGTGCGGTTCGTTTGTCATGAACGATTATGAACCCTACAAAATGCCTGACGGCAGACGGTATCCCAAGATCGGCATCTATACCGGTCAAGGTACATCCCATTCCTGGCTCTGGTTTGTGGAGATATTTGACCGGATCGGCTTTTATGATCTCGCGTTCTTGACCGAAATCCACCTAAAGACAGACGGTCTGGACAGACTCGATGTCCTGGCCATGTCCGGAGGCGATACCTTTGCCATCGCAGAGGGATTGGGACCGAAAGGGGCCGATAGGCTCGAGCGCTTCATCAAAAGCGGCGGCCTATACATCGGCTCTTGCGCAGGGGCATATCTTCCGCTTCACTCTTCCAAGGAACACCTGAACCTGTTTAATTTTGTTCCTGCAAAAATTGCCAACCTGACTCAAGCACTGCCGGAGGCGCAGCGTCTGAGAGAGAAATTCTGCACGGCCTATGGCTGCTCGTTTATCTTTCATCCGGTAAGGGAGGCGGTCCGGATTGCGACCAACGGATTTAGACCCTTTTCAAAGGTACCGTCACTGGACGCGCCCCTCTACGGCGGCCCACCCATGATCGCCAGGGAATCTGCTCAAGTCCTGGCTACCTACAGCGACTTCACGGATAAGACGCTCTTTCTGGTGGATGAACAGCTCGCTCGCGATACCGTTTTAGGCAAGGCCGCGGTCATCAGGCAAAAGATGGGCGCCGGGCACCTCCATCTGTACGGGCCGCATTTTGAACATCCCCGTTTCACCTTAGCCAATCAGCTCCTGGCAGATGCCATGCTCTGGGACCTCCGGCATGACCCGGCCCGGGTCCGCAACCATACCGGCGACAAAGAGGCAATCTCCGGAGAGGCCTGCCGGAACCTGCTGAAAGACTTAAAAAGGGAGATAAGCAATTCACGGATCGTTGCCGTGGGGCTCGAAACCCTGCCGGTTCGATGGACGATCGGGGACAAGATTTACGAGACCGCCAAGATCCGGGAATTTATTGAACCGGTCTGGCAGAGGATACGACCTCTCGATAAACTGAATCAACTCGTTTTGCTGCCGGGGCAGGATGTCCGGTTGCTGGAGGACGCCTTAGAGACGACCCGTCTTCTACGCGAGGTGCAAAGGGGCATCAAAATGGGAAAGGACACCCTCCATACGGCAAGGAGAATGTTTGAGGCATTGAATCGGTCCTCCACTCTTTTCCTGGAAATCTACTTCAGGACAAAAATGAATCCGATCCGTCACCTGAATGATTCACCTTCAGGCGGCAGGAGAAACCGTTGAAGCATCTATTACGAGTCAAAAGACAAGGCATTATAAACAGGACGTTCTTCATTTTCGCCTGTATCCTCTTTTTCTGCCCTGCCATCATTGCCTCACGTACGGAAAGTGTTGGCGCAGCAATAGCCATGCCCCCTGACGCCTCATCCTGGTTCGTGGATCTGAACCGTTTTTCCGAATCCGCCCACCGGAACTTTACCTGTGAAGCCTGCCACGGCGATATGAGCGAGCAGGGCAAAAAACACCCGGACACCGTTGATGCCAGGCTCTTAAAAAGTGAAGCTACCCGTATCTATGACTACCGTCGCTGCAGATCCTGTCACCGCGAATCGTATGAGCGATATCTACGCGGGGCACATGCCAAGGCCCTTGCTGAGGAGCGAAATGCTCCTGTTTCCGAAGGGCCAACTGCGTCTGAGCGACTAAAGGCCCCTACCTGTGGGGACTGTCATTCAGCTCACTACGACAGGTCGCATCTCTCCAGGGTGGCGACGGGAAAACAGATGACAGCTGTCTGCGGGGCCTGTCATCCAGCACAGAGAGCCACCTATCTTGCCAATTATCATGGCAAGGTCGCTGTCAATCTGAATGACGAGGCATCCGCCTACTGCACGGATTGCCATGGGGCCCATGATTGTGTGTCTCTAAAAGAAAAGAAGGCGGCGCTTGCAGCCTGTCAGAGGTGTCATCCCCAGGCCGGGGAGAAATTCTCCCAGTTCGTGATTCATCCGACCACAAAAGGCCTCGCCAAAGACAACAAAGAAAAACAGAAGCGCGTGACCATCATACAGATCGTCACGGTCATCATGACGGTCATCGTGATCCTGGTGGTCGGTTTTTTCTATGGCCACAGCTTCCTGTGGCTGCTGAGAGAACTGCATGAAAAGCTGAGGAAACACAGGTAAATGCCTAAAGTGCCTAAAGTGATCTAAAATGCCTAAAATTAAAGAATTCTGATCAGCTGACGTTCGGTTCAATGGTCGGTGAGTTCCTGACTTCCAAGTTTCCAATGTTGAGGGTTCAGTCATTTTTGATGAATAATCAGATACGCTCCAGGCATCACTGCATTTTCTGGCCGAAGTAATGTTGTGTTTATTCAGAATGAGTCGCCGAAGGCGTACCGCAACTTTAGGCACTTTAAACTTTAGGCACTTTAGGCACTTATAAAGAGGTCTGGATGATGACAGAAGAGAATTCCCGGGAAGAGACGTTCATCCGGTTTTCCGTACTCCAACGGTTCCTCCATATCATTGTCATGGTCGGCTTCACAGGGCTTGCCATCACCGGCTTTTCACTCAAATTCAGCGATCACTGGTGGGCCAGCGGGTTTGTCTGGCTGATTGGCGGCGCGGGGCATCTTGCCTATCTGCACCGCTTCTTCGCCGTGATCACCTACGCCTGTGTCATGGCCCATATCATCTGGCTGGTCTATTACAAATGGGTCCTGAAAGGGAGCCTTACCGGTCCCCAATCCCTTTTTCCAAAGATTAAGGATGTCAAAGATCTCTGGGGGCACCTGCGATATTTTTTCGGCCGGGGGTCTCTTCCCTCATTCAACCGTTTCACCTACTGGGAAAAATTTGACTACCTGGCGATATTTCTGGGCATGAATACCATGGGCCTGACCGGACTGATCTTATGGGCCCCTGAATTCTTCTCGAGACTGATTCCCGGTTACTTCATCAATCTGGCCCAGGTGCTCCATCTGTATGAGGCGATCATGGCGGTGGCCCTCAAATTCGTGGTACACCTGATCTCGGCACACCTTCGACCCGAAATCTTTCCCGTGGAAAAAAGCATCTTTACCGGAAGGACAACCAAGGACAAAATCATGAGAGAACATCCGGGGGAATGGGAAAATATCATCGCCTCAACAGAGAATGCGGCCCCGGATTCTGCGTCTCAGACATCTTAAAAGGGGGTTATCCAGGCCATTGAATAAGCGGATTCTGTTCATTCTAATTCTCATCGGTGTTGCCCTGATCGCCCCTAAAGCGAGAGCGGACGATCCGGCCATGATGTCCCCTGTTCTGGATGGAAAGCAGCGGGAATGTCTGGACTGCCATCGGTATCCCAATATTAACACGAATGAGGGGGCCTACGCATCTCAGGCCTTTTGCATGGAGTGCCATGGTCAGAAGGCCTGCCAGAAAAACGTAAACGGCCAGAATGTCTCCCTCCGTGTAAATCTTCAGTCTTTCGAAAAAACACGTCATAGATATACGGCCTGCGTCCAATGCCACAGGGATGTGGCCAGATGCCCCCACGCCTCAGAGTCAGGCGCTCAGTGCACCGGGTGCCACATCGTACATGGGGAAAAAGAGATCCATGACCCTCACCTCCGGGTAGGGTGTCAGGCCTGCCATCGCACATCCAAGTTTGTGTTTCTCGACACGGAGACGGGCCAGATCAGGCTCTCCCATTTTAACGAGCAAAAAGCGCCCATCTCCCTCACCGATCATGCCCTGCCTGATGTCACCGATCCTGAATTCTGTAACAGATGTCACAACACTGAAAACAAAGTGGGGGCGGCGGCGGCCGTCCTCCCTTCCAAAAGCTTTCTTTGCATCCTCTGTCACAGCGCCCCCCTGACCATCGGACACCCTATTTTCTGGGTTGCTTTTATCATCTTTCTCTTTGGTGTAATCCTGACGCTCAACTTCTGGTTCAAAGGGAGTGTCCAGGGAGAAGAGACATCGCTTCACCGCAAGGTTGCCCTCACGTCCGAATCCGTTTGGCAAACCCTGTTCTCTCGACAGGTCTTCACACTGATGAAGGTTGTCGTCCTCGATATCTTCCTGCAACGAAGGATCCTGCAGGAAAGCGTGAAACGGTGGTCGATCCATTCCCTCATATACCTGTCCATTTTGGCGCGTCTCTTTTTGGGCCTTCTCACCTATTTTGCATACCGGATCAGCCCTGACAGTTCCCTCGCACTGGCGCTCTTGAACAAGAACAACGGGTTTACGGCCTTTTTCTATGACTTGTCAGGACTCTTTATCGTCGTCGGCATTATCTGGGCCATGATTCAACGGTTCATCCTCAAGCCGGTTCATGTGGCAAGGGAGGGACAAGACAATCTGGCCATCTGTATCATTGGGGTCCTGATTCTCTTGGGGTTCCTGTTAGAGGGCACACGGATTTTAATGACCCAGCTCCCGCCATCCATGGCTGTTTTCTCCTTTATCGGTTATCCGGTCGCCAGACTGATCGCCGGTCTTGGCCTTGACTGGAAGATTATTTATCCCTATCTCTGGTATGCCCACGCAGGTGTGGGGGCCTTACTCATCGCCTATCTCCCTTTTGGCAAAATGAGACATGTCTTTAACACGCCGCTGACTTTGATGATGAACTATAAGATAAAATAGATGTTTTAAGAAACGTACTGGGAAAAAAATGCCGGAAAACAATTCAATGCCCCCTGAAAACGCAAATGGCGCAAGCGAGGCCGATCCGCAGCCAGAACCTGAAACGACCCGGTCATCTGTCACTGGAAAGGATGTCGAAGGATCTACAAACGTCGCCGTGGAAGGGAAAGGTGACAAACCGACCGGGGAGGAAAAAACAGATACCGTCGCTGCCGAAGACAGGGTCAGGGATATCCTTGTTTCCAATCTGGATATGCGCCGCTTGATCGAGTTAGACGCCTGTACGAGATGTGGAGAATGTCTCACATGGTGCCCGGTCTATGATCAGGATGAGAAGTTGGGGATCATTCCCCGCGCCAAGGTCACAGATTTTCTGAGGGTGATCCGATCACAGAAAGGCCTGCTCGGAAGCATCATAAGGAATGAAAAGACCCCTGAGGCCTTCAAAAAACTGCTGGCCCTCTTTTTCCGCTACAAAGAGATCACGAAGCCTGAGTTTGAGGAGTTTGTAAAAAACCTTTATGAATGCTCTACCTGTGGCCAGTGCCATGTGGTATGCCCGGCCCATATTGACACCGTCAACCTCTGGGAGGATATACGCCGCCTCATCGTCAAGGCCGATTATGGCCCCCTGGAATCTCAGAAGGCCCTGATAAAGAGTGTGAAATCGTATGATAACCCCTGGCAGCAGCCCCGTGC
>CAZACO010000121.1:0-8910 GCA_964483185.1 uncultured Desulfobacteraceae bacterium | reverse complement strand
AACAGTTCTATGATTCCGTTTGAATTTGGACCCGCTTTCATATACAATAGTAACACGCGCGATGTTGGCGATAGAGATCGTTGAACGGTTCCTCCTAAAATCCTCTTAAGCAAAGATCTTACATGAACAAAACAGCCACCGACCCGACCGACCATGATCTGATTTCCGAGTTTAAGGCGGGCTCCATGGAGGCCATGGAAAAGATTGTGGAACGGTACGAGGAACGGATATTTACCTTTGGTCTGAAGATGTGCGGCCATCTACAGGATGCAGAGGACATTGCACAGGAGACCTTCCTGAATGCCTTCAGATATCTCAAGGACTTCCGGGAGGAGACCAAATTAAAGAACTGGCTCTTCAAGATAGCGGCTACGGCCTGTATCAGGAAACGGCGAAAGAAGAAGTGCGAACCGGATTATGAGATCTCCCTGGATTCGTTCATTCCCCAGGAAGACGTTGACGTAAAGTACGAAATTCCGGACTGGTCTGATGATCCATCGGATAATATGCTGCGGACCGAATTGAAAAAGATCACTGACGCTGCCATTCACTCCCTTTCTCACAAATACCGACTGGTCTTTAACCTGAGAGACATCGAAGGGTTCAGCACACAGGAAACCGCCGACATCCTCGGAATATCAACGCAGTCGGTCAAGACCCGACTGCACCGGGCGCGCCTGTTCCTGAGGGAAAAGATATCCAAGTCTTATAAAGAGGGGGTTGTCCAATGAGGGAGGACTGCAAAAAGGATTACGAAAGGCTGTCGGAATACCTTGACGGTGAACTGGACGATGATCTCTGCCGTGAGATCGAGCAGCATTTCCGACAATGCCCCGAGTGCAGGGAATGTGTGGATTCCATGAGAAAGACCATTCAACTGTGCAAAGAGGTGGCAAAGGAAGAGATCCCGGAAGATGCCCGGGAGCGCTTGAGATCGATGCTTCGCGAATGCTTCAGCCGCAACCATAATATATGACATCCTTCCGTTTCACCTGTCCACAACCCTTTGATTCCTTTTGGGACGTGATTCCGAATGAACCCTGATTATGATCACCCCGCGCAGAAAAAAAGGAGACCTAACCCATGGGTTTTTGGCGCAATATTAACACATTAGACCTTCAAGATTTCAGGCCGGGCATCCGGAGTAAAGCAGAAATTGGGGAAAAATTGGTCATGGCCCTTATGGAGATAGGGCCTGAAAAGGAAGATCCCGGCCATCGGCATCCGTTTGAACAATGCGGGATAGTCACCGAAGGAAAGATAGAGATGTTTATTGGTGACGAGCGAAGCCTCCTTGAGCCTATGGATGCCTATCTGATTCCTTCGGAAGTATTCCATGGCTGGAAAACCTTTGATACGCCTGTCAAAATTTTAGATATTTCCATTAAACCGGACTGAGCTAAAGGCTTCAACATGGGTCAACCTTCTCTGGCTTATCGAATGGGTTCCGTTCCTTTAGCCAGGATTGCAACGTAAGGTGCGTAGACATAGACGCGAAACCCCCATGCCTTAGCCGGCATAGGGGGGCGCTATTTCCGGCTAATAGACCAGCGTTGCATTGGCGGAGAGGATCTCCTCAGTTAAAGAACCACCCGCCATGGGAATGGCATTTTCAATCAGGTCTGCCACGTCGAGTTTCCTTTCCTGGATGCATGGGACGCATACCACCAACTTGCCGCCCTGTTCAAAAAAGGCTTCTACAAGTTCCTTGAGCGGGGCAAACCCGGCAGAATGGACATGTTCCAGGCATCCCTTTTTGGCCAGGAAAACGGCCGGGCCTTGAAGGGCTACCACGGTCTCCACTTCCATGACCATGGCAGCGTTCGCCAGGACGAATGGGAGGCTTGCCTTTTCAGGATTTTCCAGTCCATTTGTCGAGATGTAAACGATCTTTTCTTTTTGTGGTTCTGTCATTTTTTCACCTCCTTGGGACGTCATTTTGTTCAATTGCAATGTTGCATAGAACATGGGTGCTTTTTCGAAAACACTGCTATCAATATTTGATGAACCCGTAAAAAGTCAGAAAGCACCCGTTATTGTCATTCCCGTGGAAACGGGAATCCAGGAAAATCAACTGCTTATGGCCTCCCGCTTTCGCAGGAGTGACGGCCTTGGAGACTTTTTACGAAACCATCAATATTTAATACTTAAAATCTGACGCGCTTGCAACCATAACATATCGGGCATCAGCGCAGTCGCTAACCGCACTGGCGGCTACAGCCTTGTACCTCACCACACCGTCATTAACATAAACTTGTTATGGGGCTATGCACTTGACACACTCACCTACCATGTGTTGTAAAAAATATAAATACATTTTTTTCAATGAGTTGTGTAGATTCGCAGTTTTTGAGAAGGCATAACCTCTTTAAGATTTCTTCATTGTTTCGCATGTCGTGCTTCGACCTCTGGTCCGAAGGACCTGGGCACGGAGGGATTCTGAGCTGTGTGACCAAAACATGAGGGGTATGGATCAGGCGGGATAGAACCCGTGAACTGAAACCTTTTTTGTTGTCCTGTCTCTTGTATAGGTAACAGACAAAGGAGATAAACCAATGACCAAAGCCATATCACGAAGGACATTCCTCAAAGGGGGCCTGGCTGCGGCAGGTGCCGTGGCTGCGTCCTCTCTTCCCCTTCCGGCCACTGTAAAAGGAGCAACCGGTCAGGAACTGGCAACCCTTATTGACATCCGGAAATGCATCGGGTGCGAGGCCTGCGTGGAAGCATGCAAGGAGATCAATAAGCCGAAGTTTCCGGAGCCCAAGAAGCCTTTTCCAAAGATGTATCCCAGCCGGGTCAAGGTCTCTGACTGGTCTGACAAGAGAGATGTGATGGACCGATTGACACCCTACAACTGGGTCTTTATCCAGGAGGCCACGGTGACGGTAAACGGCAAAGAAGAGACCTATACCTATCCCCGTCGCTGCATGCACTGCCAGAACCCGCCCTGTGCGGATCTCTGTCCGTGGGGGGCCGCACGAAAACTGAAGAACGGGATTACGCGGATTGATGCGGATATCTGCCTTGGCGGGTCCAAATGCAAAGCAGTGTGTCCCTGGCATATCCCCCAGCGTCAGACCGGCGTGGGGTTATACCTGGATATCCTCCCCGGTCTTGCAGGAAATGGGGTCATGTACAAGTGTGACCGGTGCTATAACCGGATTGAGGCGGGAAAACTGCCTGCGTGTATCGAGGTATGCCCGGAGAAGGTGCAGAAGATAGGCCCCCGGGATGAGATCATAAAAGAGGCTCATGCGATTGCAAAGGAGATAAAGGGCTACATCTACGGTGAGAAAGAAAATGGCGGAACCAATACCATCTACGTGTCGCCGGTCCCTTTCGAGAAACTGAATGCGTCCATCGAAAAGGGGCCGGGAAAGCCGGGGCTACAGCCGGTGAAGGATTCCATGGCTCAGGCTGACAACCTGGCAAAGGCGATGGTTATCGCCCCGATTGCCGGCATTGCTGCAGCGGCGGGCAAATTCTACGCGACCTCAAAAAAGGTCACTCATCCTGAGGAGGGAAAAAAATGACATCGCACGCCTACGAATTAACAGTCGGCAGGAAATGGCTTAAGCGGTTTTATATTCTGCTCTTTACGGTGATGGCATTCACCGGTTTCGGGCAGATGCCCATTTTCAAACGTTACTACATCTCCGATATCCCGGGGTTGGGCTGGTCTTCAGACTTCTACTTTACCCACACGATTCATTATCTCGGTGCGGTCCTACTCTTGGGCCTGCTGGCCTATTGGATAACAGATTACTTTATCAAGGGTCGATCTGAATTCAATCTGACCGCTTCCGCTTATGTGAGGATCGTGCTCCTGGGCGGAATTGTTATTACGGGGATTTTCAGGGTCCTCAAGAACCTGCCTGATGTTGTTTTTTCACCAGGATTTACATTGGTGATCGATATTTCCCATTTAGGCTTTATGATGGGTTACCTCTTGGCAGCGCTCATTTTCCTGATTTTCAGATCCGGATGGACCCGGGGGGATGGATGATTGCCGATTGACGGCCCTGGAGGCTTTTGTGAGGCCATTGCAATTGGGAAAACGACAGATGATGAAGGATGAATAAAGAACCATGGAATGCAGATATCACCCAGGACGTACGGCCTTTGTCCAGTGTCAGAAAATGATGATCGGTTACTGCCAGGAATGCCTTGAGAACTGCGAGGCCTGTACCGACCCCTGCACCTACTGCAAATTCCGGTCACAGTGCATCATCTGGGAGATGTGCCGCAAGAGCGCGAAAAGATACCGGCTGGAGAAGGAGGCAAAAGGGGCTCCTGAATGACGCAGGCGGCGTTTCTCGAGGGTCTCCTTACAGAACCGTGAAGATCTCGATCTCCTCACTTTTTCCCCTGAGGGAGGTCCTGCCCTGGCTGGAGAGTCTGAACCGGTTCGCCGGGATCAGATCTTTGGTCCGCTCGCTGATCAGGATGTCGGTCCCAAATGTCTTGTTCAAGGTCTGTATCCTGGAGGCGGTGTTCACCGGATCTCCCACCATCGCATAGGTGAGTCGATCCTGGCTTCCCACGCTCCCTGCAAAGACCCTCCCCGTATGGATGCCGATGCCGTGGGCAACGGGATTTTTGCCCGCGGCCTCCCGCTCCCTGTTCAACGCCTCGAGTCGAGCCCTCATCTCCAGGGCCGCCAGGACCGCCTTTTCAGGATGATGAGGCAGGTCCAGAGGCGCACCGAAGACCGCCTCGATTTCATCGCCGATATATTGAAGCACAATCCCCTTATGCGCTTTGACCGCCTGTTCCATCTGGGTAAAGTATTCGTTCAGAAAAGAAACCACCTCCTTGGGGTCCCTCCCTTCTACAAAAGTGGTATAGCCTCTCAAATCACAGAACAGGATGGTCACCTCCTTCAATTCACCCTCTAATGGTATCTCACCTTTCAGGATTTTTTGGCTTACCTCAGGTGTTACATATCGGCCGAAGCTGAGCCTGCACACATCCCTTTCTTTGAGACCGGTTATCATTTCATTGGTTTTTGCAGCAATCAACCCGAATTCATCATTGCTCACCACCGGTGCCAGACGCTCGTAATTCCCGAGGCTGATGTTCTTCATGACCTCCAATTGAAGCGATAACGTCGCCTTGAGGTTTTGGGAATACCTCCCGAAGATCAGAAAACTGAGAACGAGGAGAACCCCAAAGGCAAATGCAATCTCTTTGAATACGCCGTAATAGATGTCCATGGCGGAGGAACCGCCCTGCTCAAGCAGATAGCTGATATCCATGAAAACCATCAGCAGGATGGCGGTGGCCATGAAACCGAGCACGATAATCATAAAGAAGAACATTTTGCTTGAAACGGAGAAGATCCTTTTCGGGCTGACCGGAATCTCGAATGTCGTTTGTCTCAGGAAGTCAATGATTCGCCTTTCCATCCAGAGAAAACAGAGCATCCCGCCGAACAGGCCGAAAGAGATGCACCCCATCAGGATCTTCGCGCCCGTGAGAACAGGGGCTCCCAGATGAAAAATGTAGAAGACGGACATGCCCAGCCCTATTGCCACCCACAGGACCAGGTCTCCGGCAAATTCCCTCCAGGGAAGCGAATATAAGGCGACGCTTTGGGCAGAACCGAACCAGAGCAGACGGTGGATATTTTTCCTTAACCAGTAGATCCTGAAGGGAAGAACCAGCAGAATCGGTATAAGGGTATTTATTGAGGCCTGAAAATACCCGAGGCCCTTCAAAAAGGGTCAGACCTGGGCACCGTAGACAATGAGAACGAACCCGAAAAAAAGATAACAGAGGATATTCTTGATCATGGAATCACCTGACTGGTTTCTGGTTATTGGATACTGGATGCTGGTCGGAGCATAGCGAAGATCCCGCCCTTTGAGCGGGGATACTGGAATCTCTTCCTTCCTCAGCCTTCCGACCTCCGACTTCTGACTTCCGACTTCTGACCTCCGACTTCTGACTTCCGACTTCTGACTTCCGACTTCTGACTTCTGCCCTCCGACGTCTGACCTCTGATCTCTGACCTCCAACATCTGACCTCTGGACTTCGTTGCTTGTTACTGTCGAGGACCCCGTTCAAAAGCAGGCAAATCCCGGCTTCTGAATCGGCAATCGATACTCCACGTCCTACCCGATGCCCCGGCCGGCTACGACGATTTCTTCAGCAAAGAATAGACCCGCAGAGGTTTGTCAATCCCCTTGAGGTGGGCCCATCCCCGGTCAAAAACCGGCCACAGGCCCTCAATCATCTCTTGGGTCGTCTCCCCTATCAGAATATCGCCCCCCTTTGCATAATCGGCCAACCGGGCCGCCAGGTTTGTCACCGGGCCGCTGGCTGTATAGGTCATCCGGGTATCCAGAGAACCCTTGAAAGTGGTCATGCCCAGCAGGGCAACACCCGAATTAATTCCGATGTTTACATTGACCGGTTCGAAACTCCCGCTAACCATTCGGTTGAGTTGTCGGTTTCTCTCATGGATATCAAAGGCGGCCTTCACCGCATGGTAGGCATTGGTCTTGGCGTCATCATTTTTAAAGATGATCATCAGCCCGTCTCCGGCCGTCTCGTTGATATCGCCGCCCGACCTGTGGATCGGATCAACAAAACTGGAAAACATCTTCTCCACCATCTCGTTGACTTCGGTCTCCGACCGGCTTGTGCTGAGCCGGGTATACCCCTCCAGATCCAGAAAGAGGACCGTGACGTCCTTCCGCTCCTTTTCCTGTTTCAACATCTCAGGGTTTTCCTCCACAATCCGCCGCACAGACTGGGGTACAAACGGTGAGAGGTGGGCAAGCTTTTGAGTGATGGCAATCTTCTCCTGGGTGATGGCCCAGTGTCTCTTTGCAGCCATTATCGCATTTCCGGCGATCTCAGACAGGTCTTTTATCAGGTAGAAATCTTTTCGGGTAAAGCGGGTCCCCGGTCTGGCCACCACACTGATAATCGCCAATATCTCACCATCCACTAACACCGGGATCGCTGCTTCCGGCCCGATTGCCACCTCTTTGCCCTCGCGCCTTCTGACAGGCTCGCTCCTGGAGGCCACAATCCCTTTTTTCAGGGTCAGGGCCTTCTGGATCGCAGGACGTTTTCTCTTGCAGGAAATACAGTTGACCGGTCTGTCATACAGGGCGCATTGAAGTGGACGGGTATATTTCTGCGCTTCCGGATCCAACATGAGGATGCATGCCTCCATGGCGATCGGAACCATGTTCCTGGCCTCTTCCCTCAGTCGTTCCAGGATCTCGTTCACTTCCATGGTGGAGGCGAGTTTCTTGGCAACACGGCGTTGGGCCTCAAATCGCTCCTTGTAGTACTTGTTCATTTCAGGCCCTCTTTACAGTTCGGGGTCAAAGAGATGTCTGCCTTGGGAAACGGGTAGACAGACCTGGATTCGGGGGGGTCTGTTTCACCCGGTCCCTTTCCATGTTTCGCTAATGCCGCCAGCCCGTTCCGGTCCAGAAGGCGGATCGTCCGACCTTCTACTTCAATGAGCCCCTGGCCGCTCATCTTTGCAAATATACGCGAAAGTGTTTCAGGGATCGTCCCTAACAGGCTGGCAAGATGTCCCTTTGAAATGCCGAGCCCGACCTGGTCTTTTCTCTCCTGTTCATCAGCCAGGTAGAGCAGGTATGCAGCAAGGCGACCGGGAACCTCCTTGAGGGAAAGATTCTCTATCTGCACCGTAAACTGACGAAGCCTCATAGAAAGAACCGCCAGCATATTGAGTGCAAGTGAAGGGTTGGCGGTGATGAGATCGACGAACGCCGTTCGAGGGAAAAAGAGAAGGCGGGATTCATAAACGGCTTCAGCATTTGCGGGGAAGTGTCTACCGGTAAACACCGGGACCTCGCCAAACGGTTCTCCGGGGCCGAGGATATGTAGAATCTGTTCTTTACCATCCAAGGATGCCTTGAATATCTTGACAAGCCCTGTTGCCACCAGATAGAAGCCGTTCCCATCGTCCCCGTCTGAAAAGATGGTTTCACCCTTTTTGAACCGCATGTCAAAGGCGATCCCTTCGATCTCCCTGATCTGGGTTTCAGGGAGACCTCTAAACAGGTGGGCCTCCGAGATGAAGATCGCCAGGTTCTTTGTCATTGGATACGCTCCCCTTTTAGTAAAGACGGCACGGTGTATCCGCGACCCCTCTCAAAAAGGCCACAGACAACAGCCGCCTCCAGCGGTGAACTCTCCCTCACACGCGGCCAATTGGCTTTTATACATCTTTGCCCTTTTCTGGACCTTGTCAGCTACCCGTACCAGCCATTTCTTTCTGCTGTAGGTCTTTCTGTTAAACCCGCCGCGGCCTTCATGATAGGCCAGGTAGAGGTTGCGGGCACTATTCTTGGAGATCCCGCACTGCTTCGCACTCAGGTGGCAATACCATCCGACAAAATCGATGGCATCGCCGAAATCATCCCTGTCGGCCCATGAATTGCCCGTACTTTTCTGGTATTCCTCCCATGTTTCATCCTTTGACTGGGCATATCCATAGGCGGACGACGGCCGTGGACCCGGGAAAATCCATAAGCAGGTGGTGCGGGGGGGCTTGGCATCGCTCACGTACCTGGATTCCTGGTGCAGTATGGCCATCATGACGGGGATCGGAATGCCCCACTTCTTGTACGAGGCAGCCGCATCTTCATACCATTCAGGATGTTCCCTGAAAATTTCACACACATTATCGAGCCGTTTGGGTGGGGGTGTGGAGGCGCACCCGTGAAGAAAGAGCACAAAGAGGCAGCCTGCAAACAGTGCGGATTTGCGAAAAGAGGCCCTCAATTCCCGCGTCTTCAAGGAATGCAATAGATCCCCCCTCTCGAGTCATGATGGATATGAACCTGGCTACTGGATGCTCGTTATTTGTTGTAGCGAAGCGGAAATCCCGTCTTCAGCGGGACTGGTTACTG
>CAZACO010000120.1:0-8920 GCA_964483185.1 uncultured Desulfobacteraceae bacterium | reverse complement strand
TAGGGCCCCGGGATGCCTTCCAGTAATCCATAGATCTTTGCGGTCATCATTGCCGCATCTTCAGGGCTCCTGAGGGCAGGCCCGCCGTTTTCCAGTAACCCTGTAATCGACGTGACAAGGTCATCAGAGGTCGGGTCTTTGAGGGAAAACGGGTTACCCGTGAGGTGATGATCGGTGAGCTGCTGCATCACAAGGCTCTTTGGCGGGAGGTCGTTTGGAACGGCCCTTTTCAAGGCCAGTCGTTTTTTCACGGGTTTCATGTCGCGAAAGAGACCGGGCAGATGAGCCCTTATCCATTTTTCGATGATGATAGTGTAAACGAAGCTGTAGAGATCACCGGCCAGTTGTGGATCGCGGAAGCGATTCAGAAATCGAAGGAGATCGGATGATAGGGCAGATGGATCCCCCGGTTCGGATAAGGGATCCGTGACCGGTTCGGTCATGGCGCCAGCCATACCGGTTGGCATGGCATCCGTTCCTTTCAGACCGTAAAGGTTCAGGCGGTATGTCCCCAGCTTGACCTGGGCATATTTGTGGGTCACCATCACCTTGTACAAGAGGAAGTTGTCTTCCCGGTCTGCAAGGATGGATATTCTTTCGGGGAGGTAGATGTTGCGCATATCGGTGTAGTGAACGGTCCCTCTTTCGAGATTCAACGCTTCCTCACCCAGGGCGTGAAGATAATGGGTCAGGACACCGGAAACTTCCCGAAAAGAGATACCTTCACCCCAATACCGGTTGAAATCGGGATGCGCATCGAGTTGTAATATGAAATCTCTGGCCGAAATAAGGCCTCTTGAATCGAATATGTCCAGAACCACGTCTGTCCAGCGGTCGATCTCACCCGATCCGATCAGCCCGAGCAGTTCCCTGTGCTTCCGGAGGAAATGAAATGCCAGATCGGGTTTGATGTTCGCCAGAAACCTGGCATTCCGAAGGACCAGATCCCCGGTTTCCTCGGGCAGAGCGTCCAGTATCTCCTCAAACCCCAGGTCTATGAGATCTTCCTCCCAATAATAGCGCGAGCCGGTCTCCAGAGGTACAGGGAAGAGCGTGAGAATCCTGCTCTCGGGGTGTTGTCGCTCTGTCAGAAAAGCCATGACCACCCTCAGAACAGTGAGCCTATGATCTCGTCCATGGAGCGCTGCATCTCCGGGTCATCCGTCAGGGTGTGGGTAATGGCGACGCGGCAAGCGGTCTTGGGGTCGATGCCCGAAACCATGAGCTTTCCGGCATGGATCAAGAGACGTGTGCTGGCCCCCTCATCCAGCCCTTTTTCCTTGAGGTTCCGAGTCATCTTGGCCAGCCTCACAAGTCGTCTCGCCTGATCAGCATCCAATCTGGACTCTTGGACGACAATCTCCACCTCGTTCTTTTCGTCAGGATAAGTGAACTCCAGGGATATAAAGCGCTGTCTGGTGCTCGGCTTAAGATCTTTCATAATGCTCTGATAACCGGGATTATATGAGATAATGAGCATGAATCCGGGGTCGGCCTCAAGGATTTCCCCCCGCTTTTCGATAGGGAGAATGCGGCGGTCATCGGCAAGGGGGTGAATGATTACCGTCGTGTCCTTTCGGGCTTCCACGATTTCGTCAAGGTAACAGAGGGTGCCCACCTTGACGGCCCGGGTGAGGGGGCCGTCCATCCAGACCGTCTCATTCCCCTTGATCAGATATCGTCCTACCAGGTCTCCGGATGTCAGGTCATCGTGACATGCCACGGTGATGAGGGGGCGTTTCAATCGCCACGCCATGTACTCCATGAACCGGGTTTTTCCGCACCCCGTAGGCCCTTTTAAAAGTACGGGAAGCCGGTTCTTATAGGCGGTTTCGAACACATCCATCTCATTGGACGTGGGGAGATAATAGGGTTCTTTGTCAACCCTGTATTCTTCGATCTCTTTTATCTGACTCTGCATAATCACTCACCGACGACCTATCGATTCAGATGATATGTCGATTGACTTAAAAGGTTTATGGCAAAACGAACTTAGATTAAGCTAATGTCAAAAGGCGATTTCGCAAGAGCAGAAAGAGAGGCCGCCTCAGTTCAAAAAAGAGGGTCGCAACCACTTACCCCTCTTTGGAGAAAACGTCGATGGGGCAGTCGGATTTTCTTGAGGACCTCATAAGCATGGTAGGGCCATATCCTGGGACGTCCCCAATACAGTGGAGGGTGATTCGCCTGTCACGAACGCGTCTCTTTAATGTGCATCAGGATGGCCTCCAGCACGCCCCCGCCGATGGCCAATGCCTTATCGGAAATGGTCCAGCAATGATCCCTGATGCCACGTGGGTCGATATCCCCGCTTTTCATGTTGATGTGCACGGATACACCATCATGGAGCAACCCGCGCAAAACACCCGTAAGGGGAGCTGGCACAGGCGTTTTGTCGACGTGGGCGACCCTATCCCCTTCCTTAACAAGGTCTCCGATATGAAGTATTCCTCGGAATGTGCCCTGGGCAGGTGCCCGAATGACCCTTCTTGCACCGAATCCCTTTATCTCTCCGGGCACCCCTGTGTTCGGTTCGGCCTCTCCGTGCCATATCACGCGACCCAGATTGTGCCCGCGGTTGGTCTCGATAACGGCGTGAACGTCTTTGCCTGCAGTGAATCCCGGTCCCAAACCGATGACAAAAGGCGCGTCGTTGATATCTGTGCCTGTATTTTTCTTGGCGATGATGGCGTCGACCAGTACAGAAGGTTGCATGCTTTGAACAATTTCCGCCACAGGGTCGACCACTACCGGGATGATGCCTTGATCCAGCACCCGCTCGATCTCTGATGGACCTTCCACCCGACGCGCCTGCAGGTCCTCCACCTGGGTCACGCCTTCATAAATCGCTTCAGAGAGAGAGACCGTACGCCGGACCGTTAAGGGCTTTTCCATTTCGGTCATGATGACAGGGAAACCGCTTCGCCACAACCTCGCTGCCACGCCTGTAGCCAGATCCCCCGCGCCTTTAATAATGACCCTTTTTTTGTTAAACATTTTGTTTCCCCCTGTTCGGTTTATTTGAGAAATAGCCTTTTGCCTTTATTTCCCGAAAGGGCATGACGGGAATCGGCACGGGTCACAATTGAGGCATAAACCCCCGTGTGCCATGGCGGCCAGGTCATTTCGGGTGATGGTTTCACCTGCTAAGACCCGGGGCAAAACCAGGTCAAGGATGGTGGCCCTGTAATAAAGGACGCAAGCTGGCAGGCCCAAAACCGGAACGGTCCCAAACCGTCCGTACAAGAACATGGCACCGGGGAGAACCGGGGTACCGTATACGACGTCCTCAGCCCCGGCCTCAGCAATGGCCATGCGGGTGATGTCATCCGGGTCAACACTCATACCCCCTGCGACCAGTATAAGCCCTGCGCCTTTGTGGAGTAATTCTTTAATAGCTTCCATAATTTTTGGCTTTTCATCCGGTGCAAACAAGGCCCCTATGACCTCACACTCAAAAAACTGGAGTTTTTTTCTGATAATAGGGGCAAATTTGTCATCAATGATGCCGTTATAGACCTCATTTCCCGTAATGACAATCCCGGTTTCGGGTCGTGACAGGGGCTTAACAGAAAAAATCCCCCCGGCATCCTCGGCGACCTTTACGCCGGCATTCAGGTTTTTTTCGTCAATAATCAAAGGGATCGCCCTGGCCGCGGCCACGATTTCTCCTTTCTCCACAACCGTATTCGTGTGTCTTGAGGCACAGGAGATATCGGGAACGAGGTTAACATCGGTCAGGGCCTGCACATGAACCTTCAAGAGACCCCGATAGGCCGCCTTTAACGATATTTTCCCTTCAGAAGGTCTTGGCTCAAAAACGACGCCTGGACCGGCCATTGCCCTACAAAGCCTGATCGCGGCATCGTCTTCGTGGATTTCCCCGGGCCCCAAATGGAGTGCAAAGAGGTGTTCCTTGCCCACACGCCTCAGGTGCGGAAGGTCTGCTTCCGTGATGATGTGCCCTTTCTTAAATGCCGCCCCTTTGAACTGACCGGGCCTGATTTCTGTGATATCATGGGCCAGGACCGTGCCGACGGCCTGGTCCAGAGAGATGCGCTTTGCTGACGACTTGTATTTATTGGACATAGAAATAGCTCCTCATATTTCAGTAGACTTTACTTTTATCCACCTGAGGGGCAATATCATGAAGGCATCGTCACCTTCCTGAAGCCCCGTTTCATCCCATAGTTCCTCCTCCACCTCCACAACCATCCTCTCGTTTCCGCAGCCGACACACACGTTGATCACGGGCGGGTGGACCGCTACCTCAAGAATGGACCCCTTGAGACGATTGACGTGAGGGCCAGGGGGCTCTTCGCGGGAAATATAGATGTTCCATGGTGAGATGGCAATCTTCCCGATAGGATCTCCATCGTAAGGAACAACCAGTGAAAACCCATTCAGTTCGACATTGGCCAGACCAGAGGTTAAGGGAAAAGAACTCCTGCAAAGGAAGATATTGGGAGAGCCCAGGAGATCAGAGACGTTTTGGTTCTTGGGCCCAAAAAAGAGCTCGGAATGGGTGCCTGTCTGTTCCACGCTACCTTTATGTATGACAGCGATTCGATCGCCCATTTCAGAGGCCTCTCTCTGGTTGTGGGTCACGTACAGGGTGGTGATCTTGAGGCTGCGTTGAATCTTCCTCAATGCCATTCTCAGGTATTTAGCCGTGCGAAGGTCAAGACTGTTGAAGGGTTCATCCAGCAAAAGGACCTTAGGCCATGGGGCCACGGCACGGGCTAAGGCGACCCGTTGCTTTTCACCGCCGCTGAGACCTTTTTCCGGGTACCTTTCGGAGAGATGTTCGAGCCTGAACAGCGAGATCAGTTCTTCCACCCTCCGCGCAATATCCGCGTTCTTAAGACCCTGCACCCGCAGCCCAAACGCCACGTTCTCGCGGACATTCATGTGGGGAAAAAGGGAATACTGCTGAAACAGGTACCCCACACTTCTTTTACGGGGTGGGAGATTATCCACCGCTTCACCGTCAAACAAGACCCTCCCCTCATAGGGAACCAGGCCGGCAATGACATTAAGCAACGTGGTTTTACCCGCGCCGGTGGGTCCTATCAGCGCCAAGAGTTCACCATGTTCTACGGTTAACGTCACATCCCGACAACTATAGTTACAGATATTTCTGAGTTGAACAGAGGGCATATCATTTCCATTTAGATGTGAGTCTATGCCCCAGATATGCGAAGGATCTTTCAAAGAGGAGACACATCATCGAAAGGACAATCAGGCACACGATAATGATATCCACCCGAATCAGACTCTCTGCCCGCATCATAAGGGCACCTATCCCCGTGGGGATAGCCACCATTTCAGCCGCTATAACGACCCTCCAGGCCATCCCGGCCTCAAGCTGCAGGCCGGTGAAGATATTGGGGAGGGCCAACGGTAGGACCACCCGAATCAAAATGGTGCGATCAGAGGCCCCCAAGGTCCTTGCAGTATGGATCAGTTCCTTATCGACCTCTCTTATCCCTGTAATCGTGTTATAGAGTACAGGGAAGAAGGAGCAGATGAAGATAATAGCAATCGGCAGCATCTCGTTTACGCCGATCCAGAGCATCAGGAGCGGCAGCCATCCCAGCGCGGGGATCGGATAGAACAAGCTGATTATCGGGCTGAACGTCTTGTTCAGGACCTCCCTCGATCCCATCAAGGTGCCGATAATGAGCCCGACGATGGAGCCGGCGCAGAAGCCGATCACAACCCGAACCAGACTGCTCAGGAAGTTCTCCACCAGCACCCCACTGGCGATCAGGTGATAGAATTCCTTCATCACCACGGAAAAAGGGGGTAGGAAGAGGTGGCCGGGCAACAGGTTTAGCCGGGCTGCGCCTTCCCACAACGCCAAGAATATGGCTATGGGGAGTATCCCCCACCATGGCTTGATTTTCTTGGGCTGGTTCATCAGCGGAAGCTCAAATCAAGGATGTCCTCGGCCCTGAAACGATCCTTTATGTAACCAAGTCCTGCCATGTAGTCGATCACTTCCTGAACCGTGTCCGGGCTGAGATCCGTCGTATATTCAATGCGGGTCATCGATCGAAGCAAGACCTCGGGCGTTATCTCTATCTTTCCGGCAAGTTGGGCTGCTTTGGCCGGAAGAATTTTCCCCTCTGTAACTGACAGCTGCCTGGCCATGATGGTTGCCGCCTCATCGGGGTGCTCATTGATCCAATCGGTTCCCCTTTGGGTCACCCTGACCAGCTTTCTCACTATCTCCGGGTGGTTTTTTATGAGTTCCTCCTTGACCACGAGGACACTCCCCTGCATCCGGGGCCAGATATCCCGGGCGGTCAGGAGCATCCTGAAGCCGAATTCTTCGGCCATGGCAGCCCATTGTTCGGGGAGAAAGGCGGCGTCAAGCCGGCCCATCTTGACAGCTAAGACCTGTTTCGGGGGGGGCATCCTCTGAACCCTGGGTAGTATTTTGAGCGGGTCAAGGCCGTATCTATCTATGGCCTTATGAAGGAGGACATCCACCGAGCCACCCTCTCTCACACACCCGATACGAATCCCTGGGTTTTCCAGGTCCTTGACCGTCCGTATCCTGTCCGGGTTGACCACCAGGCCATAGCCATACCCGTGTGTCCCTGCAAGAACCTTTATCCCTACCTTTGCATTGGCATACGCGTTGATGGCGGGTACCAGGCAGAGATACGCCACCTGGATATCTCCCCGGGCCAGACCGGAAGCCAGGGCCATGCCTGTTACATAACTCTCATAGGCGGATAGATGAAGCCCTTCCTTCTCAAACCATCCTTTATCCCGAGCAACATATACAGCGGCGGCGTGGTCCATAAACTCCACTGCCATGCCGATCGGAGGTTCCCCTTGTCTGGTGCAGCCCCCGATAAAAAACGAGACCCAGCACATCGCCGGGAGCAGCGGCAACAGAAGCCTTCTCATCTGAAAGCCCCTACTTGGCACAGGCACAAAACCGGTCCCAACCCATGAGTTGTGCAGGGCCGGCGATGGTGGTTCCGTAAAAGAGGACCGGCTTTTCCCCGAGGAATGGTTCGATGGTGCCGTTTACAAGTGTAGTGCCCGTCACAAGCAGGAGATCAGCCCAGCGAATCACCTCGTCCCTTGCCTCCGGACCTTCGATGAGGGTATTGAAGCGCGTGGCGCCGATGTTATCCGGGTCCAGGTCCATCACTCGAAATGGAAAGGCAGGAGCAAGGGACTCTACCATGCGTGGCTGGAACCCTACCTGGGCGATTTTGATCCGGCCGTAACGCTTTTCCAGGTAGCTGCTAAGCTCCCTTGCGCAGAGGGTGGGTTCCTCGTCGCGGCAGTGTATTGTCTTTTCGGCCTGCTTCAAGTGACGCAGCACCGCGTTCAGAGTCGATATAAAGAGGGCGCGTCTGTAATTGTTATTAAGGGCCATTTCAAGGACGTCATCAAGGGTGCCCTCAAAATCGCCGTATCGATCAGTGAAGGCCTGTCCCGAGGCATTGAAAAAGTCTGCCTGCATGAGCCTTTCTTTCCCCTTTTGCAAGGGAAAGTCATCGGCCTCGGGGTTGCCGATAGCCTCTTCTACTGTCAGACCCCTGGCCTGTATTCGGACGCGTCCGGCCAACAGGTCTTGATCCTCAATCCGTTTGAGCATGCGTTTTTTGAGTCCTTCAAATATATCATTCATGTTCCTTCACCTCTTTCATAAAGGGCCTTGCCTGGTTGACGAGCCATGTAACCCACGCCTCAACAGTGGCGATTTTAAAGCCGAGGACAAGGTTGTTAAAACGGTCTTCTTCGTGTGCCTGCTTCTGTCTGATCTTATCCTCTATCTGCGTTAGGATCCTGATTTGGGCCTCGATCAAATGATCGCCCCCCTCCAGAGAGAGCCGGTTAAAGAAGCAAAGCCTTGCCAAAAATTCGATTCGCAGGTCCCTGACATGTTCAGTGGGTCTACGAATCCATTCAAGAAATGCCTTTCTGCCAGCAGGTGTCAAAATGAAAACCCGCTTGGAAGGACGATTTTCTTGTGTTTCCACATTGGACGTGAGGAGGCCCTCTGCCTCGAGCTTTTTCAACAGGAGATAGAGCTGACTGCTGCTTATATGCCAGGCGGGTTCCAGGTGCGAGATCAGGAACCGCAGGATTTCATACCCATGCTTGGGGCCTGGCATCAAGGCCCCTAAGATCGCGTATTGTGTGGAAGGGGTCGTCTTCATCGAAATCCTCAATATATTACAGCATGGATTATTCCAATATGGAATCTTAGTCAACAAAAAAAATTGAAGTGGCGATTTTTTTATCCCTAACAATAGGATCTCCTGTGCTTGGGATATCCAGGGGCCGGTGAAGAAGCATGATGATTCTATTTGAAACCTGCGAACGTCGCGTTGACCTCTCTTTCAATCTGACCTGTTTGGGTCCTTGATCCCGATCTCTTCACTTGCGCAGACCATACAGTTACCGCCCGCTCTCTTGGCCTCGTACATGGCGAGATCAGCGCGGAGTTGGAACTTGTCGCTTTTTTCGTTATCCGCAAGCTGTGCCACACCTATACTCATAGTGACCGGTTTGAGCTCACTGCCAAGGTAAGACATTCTAAGTGGCCAGTGCTTATTGAACATCCTTCTGAAGCGCTCCAGTGCCGGGGCGCCATGTTCCAAATCGGTTTCAACCATTAAAAAGGCAAACTCATCGCCGCCCATCCGAAATGCATGGTCAGTAGATCTGAGCATGGCTTTCATGTTTTCTCCTACCAAACGTAATATGTTGTCCCCCTCTTGATGACCGTAGGTGTCGTTGAATGGTTTGAAGTTGTCCAGGTCAAAGAAGGCCAACGTCAACTGTCGATTGTAGCGGTCACTCCGCTTTGCTTCATCACCCAAAATCGTTTGGAAATGTCTTCTGTTATAAAGCCCTGTAAGGCTGTCGGTAATGGAGCGCCTGC
>CAZACO010000119.1:0-8924 GCA_964483185.1 uncultured Desulfobacteraceae bacterium | reverse complement strand
TCAACTACCTGCCGACGGATCGATTCAGGGCCTTTCTGACCGTCAACATCAGGCCTTTGACCCCTGTCACCTCTGCCTTTTCACCGGGTTCGAGCCGCTCTTCTGAAACTGCCCGCCAATATTCACCATGAACAAAGATCAGGCCTTCCGGTGCGATCAACTCCCTGACCTCCCCGATTTCCCCTACCAGGTCATCGGTTCCGCCCCTCGGCTTGCTGTGATAGGCCCTGAATGCCAGGCCTGCCACAACCACAAAGAACCCGCCGATCAGGATAATGGTCGGCATCATGAGCTTCAGTGAAACCCCGACATCCTCAAACAGCATGATAGACCCTAAGGTCAGGGAAATCAATCCTCCGATGGAGAGGATGCCGTAGCTTGCCACCTTGACTTCCACAATAAAAAATATGATGGCCAGAATAATGAGGAGAAGACCCGCATAGTTTACCGGAAGTGTCTGAAAAGAAAAAAATGCCAAAATCAGCGATATGGCGCCGATAACTCCTGGAAAGATGGCCCCGGGATGGGAGAGTTCAAAATAGAGCCCGGCCAGTCCGATCATCATGAGGATATAGGCGATGTTGGGATCACTGATGGTCTTGAGTACCTTGTCCCGGAATCCAGGCTTGAAGTGCACCTTTTTCAGACCGGCAGTCTTGAGTGTCACCTTACCCTGAGGCATCTTGACTTCTCTGCCGTCCAGCTTCTTGATGAGGTCGTCCATATCCTTTACGACCAGGTCGACGACCTTTTTCTCCCGCGCCTCGTCAGCGGTGATGGATACGCTCTCCCGGATCGCCTTTTCCACCCACTCGCCGTTTCTCCCCTTGTCTTCGGCAATCCCCCGCGCATAGGCGGCCATATCGTTGACCACCTTTTCGGACATGGTCTTTTCAATGTCTTTGCCGCCCGCTGTCACGGGATGGGCCGCCCCGATATTGGTTCCCTCTGCCATGGCCGCCACATGGCCTGCCACCGTGACCATCACGCCGGCCGAGGCCGCACCGGCCCCTCTGGGACCCACATAGACCACCACCGGGACCGGGGAATTCAAGATGGCCTTTATTATGGATCGCATGGAAGAGGCCAGTCCGCCGGGCGTATCCAGACGGATAATAGCGATGGCCGCCCCCTGCTCCTTGGCCATTTCAAGGCCTCTGACCACGTACATGGCTGTTCCAGGGTTGATCGGGCCTTCCAGCTCGATGATCATGATCTCGCTTCCGGTCGCAGCAGTCCCGGATATCCCTAAAACCGGCTGCCCGACCCAGAAAAAGGATATCAGGAAGATGATGGCCAGAAAAGGCGATCGCGATTTATCCATGGGTCCTTACCTCTAAACAGAGTTGAGTGGTTCACCGTTCACGGTTCACGGTTAAAGAACCTTTACTCGATCTCATCATAAAAACGATACGTCAATTAGGGTCGTTATGTCTTACAAATGGGCGAAGGAACCTCATCTGAGCCACACCAAGGGCCGAAATGGGGGCTATCAGAGGACCATAACCTTTGAACCTTGAACCCTGAACCTGGAACCGCTTACTTTACCTCTAATCCGATCCGTTTCATGATCTTTTTGATATCCTCCCAGACCTGCCGCTTTGCCGATGGGTTCCGCAACAGATAGGCAGGATGAAAAGTGGGCATTAAGGGTATATCTTCGTACGAACGCCACTCTCCTCTTTCAGCAGTGATCTTGAAATCCTTGCCTAAGAGGGCCTGGCCGGCCACCCGGCCGAGGCTGCAGATGACCTCTGGGCCGATGATATCGAGCTGCTCTGTCAGAAAGGGGATGCATGCCTCGATTTCATCCTTCTCAGGATCACGATTCTTGGGAGGATGACATTTGACCACATTGCAGATGTACACATCTTTCCGGGTCAGGCCCATCCCTTTTTCGATAATCCTTGTCAAGAGTCTTCCGGATTCTCCCACAAAGGGCCTCCCGGCCATATCCTCATCATGTCCGGGTCCTTCACCTACAAAGACCAACCTGGCCTCGGGAGAGCCCTCCCCAAAGACCAGATGCGTCCGGCTCTTGTGCAGTTTGCATTGCTGACAGTCGCCGATACGGTCCCTCAGTCCCTTGAGCGAAGCGGAACGGGTCTTCTGAACTATCACATCTTTTGTCTCGCGGGCAGGAGGAACGGCCGGCCGGGCCGTATTCGATTCATCCGGACTCAAAAAGCCCAGGGCATCGGCTGAAACCGGTGGGGGATCCAGCCCGATCTCCCGATAGGACCTGAGCAGACCCCTCATATGGGAAAAAATCTCTCTAATTTCCGTTTCTGTGCCCAAAGTCAGCCTCTCTGAGCGCCCTGGCCCGGTCCAGGACCAGGTCGGCCACCTCATCTTTTGTCATCAGAGGCGCATCTTCCACGCGTCCGTCCCTGTAGATGAATTTGACCAGGTTGGTGTCTGTTTCAAACCCCGCATCGTTCCTCGAGACATCGTTGGCCACAATCATATCCAGATTTTTTGCCTTCAGCTTTTTTTCGGCATTGGCAAAGAGGTCTTCTGTCTCTGCAGCAAACCCCACCAGTATACAGGGAGATGTCGCCTTTGTCTCTCCCAGACAGGCTAAGATATCCGGGGTCTTTATGAGTTCGAGAGAGAGCGACTCGGCCCCCTTCTTGATCTTTTGCCCTGCATATTCCCGGGGCCTGTAATCGGAAACCGCTGCGGCCTTGATCACTATATCACATCCATCACGATTTTCAAAAACCAAACGCCGCATCTCCTCGGCTGTCCTGACAGGGCAGAAGGTGACACCGGTGGGCGCCTTGAGGGTCGTTGGGCCGCTGACGAGAACGACCTCGGCGCCCCTCCGCGCAGCGGCCCTTGCCAGGGCATAACCCATCTTTCCTGAAGACCGGTTGGTGATATACCTAACCGGGTCGATCGGTTCCATGGTAGGACCGGCCGAGACGAGTATCCTGCATCCGGAAAGGTCCTGCTCTGAGAGGAGGATTTTGGCCTGTTCGAGGATCTCAGCCGGTTCAGGCAGCCGACCCGGCCCCTCGGTCCCGCAGGCCAGTCCCCCCTGACCCGGCTCAAGGACCGTAAATCCCCGTTTCCTGAGCACCCCGATATTTTCCTGGACCACAGGGTTCATGAACATCCGATCGTTCATGGAGGGACACACGAGTATCCTGGCTGTAGCGGCAATCACGCAGGTTGACAGAAAATCATCTCCGATGCCATGGGCCATTTTTCCGATAAAGTTGGCCGTGGCCGGGGCAATGATGATCAGCGCGGAATCCTGGCCCCATCGAATGTGGTCCATGACAGCCCCTTCCTGACCAAACATATCGTGGACCACCCTGTTGCCTGAGAGGACCTCAAAGGTGAGGGGCGTCACGAATCGGGTGGCGCTCTGTGTCATGGCCACCTTGACCACGATATTCTCCTTAACTAGGAGCCGCACAAGTTCCGCTGCCTTATAGGCGGCAATCCCGCCGGTTACGCCGACGACGACCTCTTTTCCTTTCACATGTTCTCCTGTTATCAGGTTCGTATCGCAACAGACTGAGATGCCACAACTTCTTTTCCTGCCATCTTAAAAGAATAAGGGTCCTGTGTCAAGAATTGCTGAGCCCGACCCAAAAATGGATTGACGAACCAGGGTCCCTGTGATATTGGGACCAGATTACCACCTGCGGGGTGATCATACCATCACGAGGAGAAGATACACATGGCAGACAAGAAAGCAGATCTGGCAGGACCGGGCATCGGTGACTATGCAGAATTGGAGAAGATCCTACCCGATGATTACAGGTCCCTTCTTTCCCCAAAGGATACGCAGAATGCCATCTTTGCGGCAAAGGACTACATTGAGGAGAACCTATGCAGGGAACTCAACCTCATACGGGTGACCGTCCCCCTCATCGTGGACGTTGAGAGCGGGGTGAACGATTATCTGGACCGTGACGGCTCACGGACACCGATCCAGTTTCATATTTCAAACGATTATGACAAAAACCCTGTAGATGCGCAGGTGGTGCAGGCAGCTACCAAATGGAAACGCGTGGCCCTGAAGCAATTCGGCATGAAGACCGGGGAAGGCCTGATCACGGACATGCGCGCCGTTCGCAAGGACTACTTCCTCGACCATGATCACAGCGCCTATGTGGATCAATGGGATTGGGAACTGGCCATCACAGAGGCCCAGCGCACGCTTCAGTTCCTGACAGAAGTGGTGAAAAAGCTCTGGAAGGTTCTCAAGGGGGCCGAGGTCCATGTGCAGGGGCTCTATCCCCAGCTCAAGACAGACCGATATCCCGATCTGCCCGAAAAGCTAACCTTTATCCATGCCGAAGACATCTTGGACAGGTACCCCGATCTACCGCGAAAGGAACGGGAGACAGAACTGGTGAAGGAGTATTCCGCGGTCTTTATCTATGGGATCGGCTGGACCCTCAAAGACGGTTACCCCCACGAAATGAGGGCAGCCGATTACGATGACTGGATCACTGAAACCACGTCCGCGGACGGCAGGCCGATGCACGGGCTCAACGGCGACATTCTCGTCTGGAACCCGGTGACCCAGCGCCGGCACGAGCTGACATCCATGGGCATCCGCGTGAATGCCGACACCCTGAGAGAGCAGTTGGAAATTACGGGGCAGCTTGACTTTCTCGATATGCCGTATCACCAGGCGGTCCTGAATAATACCATCCCGCTCAGCATTGGTGGCGGGATCGGCCAGTCACGGACCTTCATGCTCCTGCTTAAAAAGGCGCATTTAGGAGAGGTCAGCGCCACGGTCTGGCCCAAGATACTGAAGGATATGTGCAAGAAAAAGAACATCCACATCATTGAGTGAGAAGAGGCACCCTGCACCCATGCACCCCCGGCATGGCCCTAATGCTTGATTCTTCAGGTAGGGCAAAATGATCCGCTCGACCTGGACGGATCGGCTCCCCTGGCGATCCAGTTAAAAAGACGGCTCATGACCCCCGGTTTTTCGGCGTCTTGTTGAGAGGCGGTTGTATTGGAAGTTGAAACTGCATCGCCATTTCTTTTTTTCATGTTATCTTTGGGTTCAGACGCCATCACCTGTTTTCCCCTTCAACCATGTACAGATATTGAAGAATAACACGAGGCACTCCGTTTTGCAATAAGATAGGGTCCGCTTATCCTTTTTCCAAGTCGCTGATGCTGGATTCAATAGACGCCATCTGCTTGCGCAACTCATCTGCCTGGTCTTTCAGGCGTTTCAACTCCTCCTCCCTGGATAACGCGGCAGATTCGGGCGGATTTGCGGCCCCCCGGGTCGAGCCGATGATACCGCGTCCCATGCCTTTGCCCCCGGCCATACCCATGCCCATGCCGCGGCCCATGCCTCTGCCTGATCCCATACCATAGTGATCGGCCACATTGGGCGTGCTTGAGGACTTCATATCGCCCCTCGCATATTTTTCCACGGCCTCCCTGACCGTCCCGGACTGCCCCAAGAAGACCTCAACCCGGGAAGCGGAAAGGGTCCGTACTGCATTGGGACCGCAATTGCCTGTTATGACCCCTATGGCCCCCTTGGATGCCACAAACTGGGCCGCCTGAATACCGGCCCCTCCACCCAAGGCAATACTCTCGTTATCATAGGCCTCAAAGGTCATATCGTCTGTCTCCACAATAACAAAACAGGCACACCGGCCAAAGCGTGGATCTATCTGCGCATCTAAATCCATTCCACTGCTGCTTACAGCAACTTTCATGTTTGCTCCCTCCAATGTCTCAATTTTTTCTCAAACACTCGCGCCATCTCAACCGTTAAAACCCGGCCGAATCCAGCACGTCCCTTTGGTCAATCTTCTTCGCGAATGCGCTCATCCTTTTGGATTCCGCACCCTGGCATCCGGAACTTTTTATTAAAAATGTTGCCTCCCACGTAGGCTTCAAGGACCTCGTCAACGGTCCCCGCGGCAAAGGGAATTATTTCGATATGGTGTGCCTCGACTAAACGGGCGAAATACTCGGATATTCCCCCGCAAATCAGGACCTCCACGCCCAACTCATCCAGCCTTTCGGCCCGGGAAAAGGGAGAGTCGCAGTCCAGGGGCTCAAGATGGCTTCCGGTTATTCCACGCCTTCCGATATCTGCGATGAGCAGCATACGCGTGGCGTCGAAAAGGGGTGAAATACGATTCTCCCAAACGGTTAAGGCCACCTTCATTGGCGATATCCTCCCGGTCCGCAGATAGATACAGCAAATTGCATGCCGCAGCAAAAGGATGCCTGTGCTCCTGCCAAAAAAGAACACATTTTCAGACAGTTAATGCAAGACCATAATGCCGGACGCATGAAGGAAACAACGGGTAGGGTTGCAATTGTGCTACGTTTTTTTATTGGAGTCGCTATTCCGCGACGCTATTCGGATCGTCTCGGTCTGGCTCTTCCATCCACTTTTGGAAGCTCAATACCTAATTTTTTGATTTTTCTGAAAAGGGTGCTTTTGTGGATGCCGAGGGCGCGGGCAGCTTCAAGGCGGTTATAATCGTTCCGTTTCAGGACCTCCAGGATCACCCGGGCCTCTGTTGATTTTAAGGCCGCATCCATGCCTACCTGCGGCACCTGGCGGTGAGTCAGTCCTTGAAGGTTCTCAGGCAGACAATGGACGCCGATCCGTCCTTCCGGACATAACACCAACCCGTGCTCGATAATATTTTCCAGTTCACGGATATTACCGGGATAGTCATGGAACATGAGAAGTGAAAGCGACTCCTGGCTAATGCCTTCAACGGCCCTGCCACGCAGCCGGTTCAGTCTGCCGATGAAATATTCTACCAGCATGGGGATATCTTCCTTGCGCTCGCGAAGGGGTGGAAGACTCAAACAGACCACGTTAATCCGATAAAAAAGATCCTGCCGAAACTTGCCGCTTTCCACCAGAGCGGCAAGGTCCTTGTTTGTAGCGGCAATAATACGTACATCGGCCTTGACCGGTCTTGTGCCGCCAAGGGGCTGATACGTCCTTTCCTGAAGCACCCGCAGGAGTCGAACCTGAAATGCAGCGCTGAGATCACCGATCTCATCCAGCAGGATGGTCCCGCCCTCGGCAAGCGCAAAATGCCCCGGCTTGTCTTTAACGGCATTGGTAAACGCCCCGGCCTTATATCCGAAAAGCTCCGATTCGAGCAAGGTGTCGGGCAGGGCGCCGCAGTTGATGGCAACGAATGGTTTTCCCCGACGGGGGCTCAACCCGTGGAGGGCACGGGCCAACATCTCCTTGCCTGTGCCGGTTTCTCCCTGGATCAGTACCGTGCTGTCACTCTCCGCAATCTGGGGCAGAATCCTGAATATCCTGTGCATGGCGGGGCTGCGGCTGACCATGTCGCCGGCCCGATAGTGGGCATCCAGTTCCTTACGCAGTTCCTCGACCAGGCTCATGTCACGAAATGTCTCCACCCCGCCGAGCACCGTACCGCTCCCATCCTTGAGCAGGGAGGTAGACATAACGACCGGAATCCGGCGCTTTTCACTGTCCACGATGTAGGTGGAGGTGTCGACAAAGGCCTTCCCCTGTTTCATGGTCCGGCGCAGGGCGCAGTCTCTTTCGCACATGTTGGATCGAAACACCTCCCAGCAATGTTTCCCTAATGCCTCATCCCCCGGAATCCCCGTAATCTTCTCGGCGGCCCGGTTGAATGAGGTGACGCGCCACTCGTGATCCACGGTAAACACCCCGTCCGATATGCTATCCAGAATAATCTCTGTTACATGGGATGGAATCTGGTAGGGTCTATCTTTTTTCATTTCATGACATCCGTAACATGGGAGGGATCGGGGCCTCCCCCTCCCAGCAATCCGTCTAAACAAAAGCCTACGGGAGTTGAAGCTCAGAAACCAGGACCGTCCTTGTTCCCCTGTTTGTTATTTTGATTTTCCGGCTTCCCGACCTTAGGCAGAACCACAGAGAAAACAGACCCTTTACCCGGTTCACTCTCCACAAGAACGCGTCCTCCGTGTCCCTCAACAATCGCCTTTACCGAGGCCAATCCCAGGCCGAAACCCTCCTTTTTCTCTGCGCCCTTGCCCCGGTGAAAACTATCAAAAATATAGGGCAACTCATCCCGTTCGATCCCGATCCCTTCGTCTTTCACCTTGACAACAACCCCATCAGCCGTCTCATGGGTAGATAGTGTAATCCTCCCTTTTCCCTTTGAGAATTTGATCGCGTTGTCCAAAAGATTGGTGAAAACTCTGCGCAACTGCCTGGCATCCGCCACGATAACCGGGAGTTCCTCCTCATTTTTGAGTTCCAGATTGAGTCCGGATTGTGACGCCTTCAACTGGTAGGAATCAAAAAGCTCCATCAGTTCCTTGTCCAAGGAAGTGGCGCTGAAGTTCAATTTTAATCGTCCTGTCTGCAACCGGGAAAATTCCAGAAAATCACTCACTAACAATTCAAGCTTTCCTGACTCGCTCTTGATGATATCAAGATATTTCTTCTCCCGTGCCTCGTCAAGCTCTCTCGATTTCTTCAGCAGCCGGAGGACAAATCCTCCGATGACGGTGAGTGACGACTTCATGTCATGGGCGAACATGGAAATAAGATTGTCCTTTTCCCGTTCCAGGGTCTTCAGGTGGGAAATGTCCTGAAAGGCCTCCACCCCGCCAATGAGGCTGCCGTTATCGTCTAACAGGGCAGCCGTATTCATCCTGACCGGAATGGGCTCCCCATGTCTATTGAGGATCGTTGTATCCACCCTTACCATGGGGTGCTGCCGGTCGATCGCCGATCTTAACGGGCAGTTGAGCTTGCACATTCCCCCCTGCAGGACATCACCGCAATATCGCCCCAACGCCTCTTTCTCGGAATAACCCGTGATCCTCTCGGCCCAGGGGTTGAAGCTGGTCACCTTCATGTGTGGATTGACAGTCAGGATACCGACCGGCAGGCTCTCGATAATGAAACTGTAGAA
>CAZACO010000118.1:0-8954 GCA_964483185.1 uncultured Desulfobacteraceae bacterium | reverse complement strand
AGGTGGTCGGGGTGATTCTAAACAGAAATTACGGCCAGCACGCGGCGGTATTTGCTGGCCTGGAGCAAAGCAAGGGTGAGATCATTGTGACTCTGGATGCCGATCTTCAAAACCCGCCAGAGGAGATTCCCAATCTGGTGCGGGAGATGGACCGTGGCGTCGACGTGGTGGGCACTGTGCGCGAAAACCGGCAGGACACTCTTTTTCGTCGCGGCGCCTCCGCTATGGTCAACCGGATTGTTCGGCGGACTAGCGGGGTGTTGATGCACGACTACGGATGCATGCTCAGGGCCTACCGTCGGCCGATAGTTGATGCCATGCTCCAGTGCCGGGAACGCTCTACTTTCATCCCGATTCTGGCCAACAGCTTTGCCGGAAGTACGTCGGAAATACCGGTCAGCCACGCCCCTCGTGAAAAAGGGGAGTCCAAGTACAGCTTTCTGAAACTCATTTCGCTCCAGTTTGACCTGCTCACCTCCATGTCCACCTTTCCCCTGCGTCTGCTTTCACTGATGGGGGCGATAATTTCGGCATGCGGTGTCGGTTTCGGATTTCTGCTTATGGTGCTGCGTCTTGTTTATGGTGCAGTGTGGGCCGCAGAAGGCGTGTTCACGCTTTTCGCGGTGCTCTTTGTCTTTATCGGGGCACAATTTATCGGCCTCGGTCTGCTGGGAGAATACATCGGCCGCATCTATCACGATGCCCGGGGCAGACCCCGCTTTTTTGTACAGGAAATCCGTGGCGAAGCGTCGCTGCGACCCACGAAAAACATTTTGCCAAACAGTCATTGTAACCCGAAGAGATGGGGGGCTTGCCTGCCGGGGAAAGTATCCAGCCAGTTTGAATTCACGAAAACCTTTTGATATGATAAACAAATTGAACATCGAGCAACAGATGGGCGTCAAGAGGCGATACGCTATTCTGCTGTTATCCTTCTTTTTACTCGCCTACATCCTGCCGCTTGGGGCCCGGGACCTCCTCGTTCCGGACGAAACACGCTACGCCGAGATTCCCCGTGAGATGATCGCCGGAGGAGACTGGGTCGTCCCCCATCTCAACGGTTTGCGTTATTTTGAAAAACCACCCATGGGCTATTGGTTGCACGCCGGTTCCATTCTGCTTTTTGGGGAAAACAATTTTGCTGTCCGTCTGCCGTCCGCTATGGCTGTCGGGCTGTCGGCCTTGTTGATATACGTGCTGATTTGCCGAATGTACCGAAATGTAAACGAAGAAAGCGGTTTGACCGCCATCCTGGCGTCGCTCATCTTTCTAACTTGCGTTGAAGTGTTCGGAGTGGGCAATATCGCTGTGCTTGACAGCCTGTTCTCTTTTTTTCTAACCGCGACCCTTGCCGCCTTCTATTTTGCCTCTGAAAAGGCGCCGGGATCTCCGGGCGAAAAACGTTTTCTGCTGCTTGCCGGCATAGCGTGCGGCCTGGCCTTTCTGACCAAGGGTTTTCTTGCCTTGGCCGTGCCGGTTCTGGTAGTATTCCCCTATTTTGTCTGGCAGCGACGTTACATCGACTTGTTTCGCATGAGTTGGCTGCCGATTCTTACCGCTGTGCTGGTAGCATTGCCGTGGAGTGCATTAATCTATCTGAGGGAACCGGATTTTTGGAGCTTTTTTTTCTGGAACGAACATATCCGCCGATTTATGGCCGAAAATGCTCAACATAAGGAATCGTTCTGGTTTTTCTTCATGGCCGCCCCGGGCTTGTTCATGCCCTGGACGTTCTTGACCCCTGCAGCAATGGCAGGGATACGGAAACTGGCAGGCGGCCGGAGTCCACAAGGCCGGTTGATTCGATTTTCCATCTGCTGGCTGGTACTTCCCTTTTTGTTCTTCTCGGTTTCCAAGGGCAAGTTGCTCCCCTATATCCTCCCCTGTTTTCCGCCCTTTGCCGTTCTCATGACTTTCGGGCTTTTGGACATACTCGATAAGGGAAGCAGAAAGGTCTTTCAGTGGGGAGTTGCGGCAACGGGTACTTTTTTCGGGATGATCCTTTTGGCCCTGATCTACATCCAAATTTTCAGTTACGAAGGATTTCGCCTTTACAGTCAGCCTTGGAAGGCAATGATGGTGGTAAACGGACTTGTTTTTATGATTCTTTTCTGTTTCTGGTCGTTACGCTGTCAATATGGAAAAGGTAAGGTTGTACTGTTTGGCCTTTCGCCACTGCTGTTATTTTTTCTCGCGCACTTTACTATACCAGGCTTTGTCATAGAAAAGAGTGCTCCGGGCCGTTTGCTGGAAAAGCGCCAATACCAAATAAAACCCGATGCCGTCATTATTGCAGACGAGGAAGCCGTTGGAGCGGCCTGCTGGAACATAAAACGCGATGATGTATATTTATTGAGATCGGCGGGTGAGTTGACGTATGGAATGCATTATAAAGGTGCCGCCGATAGACTGCTTGATGTAAAATCCGCAACCCGTTTGATTGACCGAAACCGGGGGAAGACAATGCTCATTGCCCGGGCAAAAAGAATTAGAGATGTACTCAATGTTTTGCCCGAACCGGCCTATCAGGATGACAGCGGTCTTGAGGGTTATGTGCTGCGGCGGTATTGACAGATAATATTTTATGAAAATTGTTAACGTCATTTCAATTTGTTATATTCTGACAACCATCAATATTTGTAATATGCATCAACATTGCCTTTAAACCATGTCAGCGACGCTCATCGCTATTTTTTTGCTTTGCGAACAGGGAACAAAAAATCGCACAAACGGTGGCCGATAAGAAAGCAAAATTCATTCGGGTTTTGCGTACGTTGGGGTTAATAAAATGGACAAAGAAGGTTTCCTCTTTGGCGAAGAACAATTCGCCAAAAAGGATTGAGGACCATCTTTAGAGGCACATGGCCATGAGAATTTTAATTGTCGATGATGAATACTCGTTGCTTCAGCAATTACAGCAAATTTTGGAAAGCCAGCGTTATATCGTAGAGACGGCAATGGATGGCGAAGAGGCGTTAGACAAGGTGTTCGAAACCCCTTTCGATGTGATCATTCTCGACATCATGATGCCAAAAATAGACGGGTTAACTGTTTTGGAAGAAGCGCGAAAGGCCGGAATCGATACCCCCGTGCTCATGCTCACCGCAAAGGGTGATGTAACAGATAGGGTTAAGGGGCTTGATATCGGAGCGGATGACTACCTGGCCAAACCCTTTTCCCTGGACGAGTTATTGGCCCGCTTGCGGGCACTGCTCAGACGATCCGGAAGTCCCACCGAACCCGTGTTGCAGGTGCTGGACGTGCAGTTAGATACGGTCAGCCGCAAGGTCACCAAGGGGGGAAATCCGGTGGATCTGACTCCCAGAGAATTTTCCATTCTTGAGTTTCTCCTTTACAATAAAAACAGAGCCGTGTCACGCTTCAGCCTGGCCGAACACGTATGGGGAGATGATTTCGACCCTTTCAGCATGTCAAATTTCATGGATGTTCATATTAAAAACCTGCGCCATAAGATTGGTGATTCCGGCCACGGCAAGATTATCCGAACCATCCGCGGTGTAGGATATATTATCAAAGGCTCAGAATAATGACGGTCAAGACAAGAATTACGCTCTTCATTACCGGGACAGGCATTATTGCCAGCTTATTGTTTTCCGTTGTGGTGTTTTTTGAATTCATCGAACAACCTTTCGAATTTCTGGATACCGTACTGAAAGAGGAAGCGTACAGAAGAACCTCAATGATTTTAAAAAGACAAAACGCGTCGGAATCAGCACCTCTCGATTCTGCTGATCACGCGACCGATACGTATTGGATCAAGATTTACGAACAAGGCACCGACAGGATGCTTTACCAGTCCGGCATGGCAAGATCGGTAACGCTTTCTCCTGTGGATCCAGGTTCCAGCGCCATTGCCAGTGTTACCATCCCGCCTGGACAAATCAATCTCGGACAGAAAGATGGCCGGAAAGTGGCCTTTCGGGTCAGAAGCTTCTTGTTTACCTTGGAAGGGAGGACCTTCATCGTGCAGATCGCACGGCCCATGGAAAGACTGGAAGAAGAAATATGGGACCTGGTCATAGGGATTGCCTCCGGGCTTATTTTGTCCACCCTGGCGTTGATCGCCATTAGCCGCTTCGTGGCCGGCAAGATCTTACAGCCGATTGGCGCCATGAAGGATTTAGCTCAAGATATCAGTGAAAAAAATCTTGACCAGAGGATACCGGCCGGGAAAGGACGGGATGAATTCAGTGAACTTGCGAGGACCATCAACCGGATGCTGGACCGGTTGCAATATTCTTTCGCAAGGCAGAGGGATTTTCTGTTCGATACATCTCATGAATTAAAAACGCCGCTGACCACTATACGGCTGGCTATCGATGAAATCTGTACCTATGAGGGGGAAAGATTGCCGTCCCTTGCAGAGGAGAACCTTCTCCGATTAAACGATCAGGTATTGCGCATGGAGCGATTGGTTAAAGATCTGTTGAATCTGTCATCCCTCGAAAGGCTAACCAGCATCGATCCAAAGCCGGTTTATATAACCGAGCTGTTGTCATCCTTGGCATCGGAATATCAATTTTTGGCTGATGCTCACGACATCAACATCGACATCCGACTTCCCAACCGGCTCGTTATTCAGGGAGATGCTGAGAAGCTGAACCGCGCATTTTCAAATATTCTGGACAATGCCCTCAAGTATAATGTGGAGGGTGGATGGATTGAAGTGATGGGTGACCCATCCGCTGCCGAACTGACGATAACTGTTACGAACACAGGTTCGGGCGTTGCCGAGGCTGAAATCTCCAAGGTGTTCGATCAATTCTACCGGGTCGAAAAGTCCAGATCGGCTCAGCACGGTGGGTCAGGACTGGGGCTGGCGATTGTGAAGCGAATCGTCGAGCTTCACGGTGGGAAGGTAAAGTTCGAGAGCCAACAAGGGGCTTGGACCCGGGTAACGGTCCATCTGCCTGGGTACCGGGAAACAGCCTCGGCATGAAAAG
Source organism: uncultured Desulfobacteraceae bacterium (assembly GCA_964483185.1). Classification (GTDB taxonomy): domain Bacteria; phylum Desulfobacterota; class DSM-4660; order Desulfatiglandales; family Desulfatiglandaceae; genus CAZACO01. The sequence goes on along the minus strand of CAZACO010000118.1, from coordinate 3,990 downwards.
TGATGGAACACGCTCATCGCAATGGAAAGGAAAAAGACAGCGCCCGTTTTACAGCGCTGTCAAGTCATCACCCAAAAGCCGGTATCAGAGGTTTTATAAGGACGACCAAGGCCGATGAGCTATCGGAAGAAATTCCCGCCAAAATACTTCATACTCTTCGCGGCACGATTATTTTGGCAGGGTGACGATGACATGGGTGCCTTGTTCATCGGATGTGGTGAAACTGACATCGCCGCCGTGTCCCTGGGCAATGAGTTTTGCGCTGTAAGTGCCGAGGCCGGTTCCCCCTTTTTTGCCGCTTGAAGTGAAGCGATCGAAAAACCTGGAACGGATCTCTTCGGGTATAGGGCCCTGGTTATGGATATCAATGACGTGAGCAGCCTCGGAACGTACGCTCACCCTTACCGTACCCTTTTCCGGCGTGGCTTCGACGGCGTTCTTAATGAGATTCACGAACAGGTTTTCCAAAAGAGATGGAACCCCCAATATATCATACGTCTGGCCTTCAGTTGCGTGCACCCCTTCGATGAGAAAGAGGATCCGAATCGAGCGGTGCCGGCACAAGGCGCCTAACTGCTTTTCCACTAAAGCGAACAGTTGAAGAAGATCTACCTGTGTCGGTTCGTGAACGTATGAGCCCGCCTCAATCTTATAGAGGGTGAGGGAATTCTCAACCATGTTCAGCATCCTCTCACCGCTCTTCTCAATGTACGTTATGAGTTCCCGCTGCTCTTCGGTCAGATTGTCATCATACAGCAATGTAGCGGATAAACCAGCAATATCGACCAGGGGGGTCCTCAAGTCATGCCTGGCGATTCTCTCCAGATCTTCTCTCATCCGTTCGAAGCGTTTGAGTTCGGTGACATCTACGCCGACCTTCCAGCTCTTCCAACCGGGAAAAGGGAAATATCTTGAGATATCCGACCAGGCGATAACCTTTTCGGAACCGTCCTTGGCACGAAAACTCCATTCCCTTCCAGATTCACCTTCAGGCCGGACACCGCTTTTTTCATCAGTAAGAAACAAGTCCAGAACTTCGGAATGGCCCCGGATATCTTCAGGTGCATAGCCGCTTATCCGCTCGAATTCCCGGCTGTAAAAGAGAATGCCGCCGTCCTCGTCGTAAGCGAAGATGATGACAGGCATCTCCTTCAGCATCTCGTTCAATGCCTTTTCGTTTATCCGTAATGCCTCTTCGGCTGCCTTGCGTTTCTGAATCTCCTGCCGAAGAAGCTCATCTTTCTCCTTGAGATGCTCTGTCAATTCTCGAATGTTATGATCCATGGAACGATTCTCGTGCAATATAATATGGGTGACCTCATAAAAAGTCATCATTTGGGACGGCACAGTAATCCCGCCTGGACGGGCCAGATGCAAGGAGCATAAATCTTTAGGAATGATACCTAGTTAATACTACGCCGCAGTGACTAAAGATGCAGCGCAATCCCGGCCGATTTTTCCTGGACACTGCAACCGATTCCAGGGAACTACTCCTTATCCAGGACCTTCCTTATGGTCCTGGCAATATCGTGCCTTAAAATAGGCTTCATCACATACTCCTGAATGCCTATGGCTTTGGCCCGCGTTTCGTCTATCATCTCGTTGAATCCCGTGCAAAGGATGATGGGGATATCAGGTCTTATCTTCAAAAGTCTGGGGGCCAATTCAGCACCGGTCATATTTGGCATGGTCATGTCGGTGATGACCAAATCGAATTTGTCCGGTCGAGCCTCGAAGGCCTTCAAGGCTTCCACACTGCTGGTTCGGGGTGTCACATGATAGCCGATGTCCTCTAATATCTGCTCCAGCATTTGAATGATGAGTTCCTCATCTTCCACCAGCAAGATCCGCTCACTACCTCTTTGGATCGGCTCTTGAGAGAGGGCTTCGGGTTCTAAGGCCCCGATGTCGATGATGGGGAGATGGACATGGAACGTTGTGCCTTTTTTGGGTTCACTGTGTACCTCAATCTCACCCCCATGACCTTTGACGATCCCATGGACCACCGAAAGGCCCATCCCCGTGCCTTCATCAGGTGCCTTTGTCGTAAAATAGGGATCAAAGATCCTACTCATAACCGCCTTGTCCATGCCATGACCTGTGTCGCTCACAGTGAGTTTAAGGTATGACCCGGGGAAAAGACCTAAATCGGCCTTCAAATCATCACCACCAATTTCCTCTTCCATGAGGGACACTTCGAGCACTCCCCCCTTCTCCCTCATCGAATGATAGGCGTTGGTGCAAAGGTTCATAACCACCTGGTGAATCTGGACGGGGTCGGCCATGACCGGCCTGCAATCCTCTTCTATCTCCTGGCGGATCTCAATGTTCTTTGGTATTGAGGATCTCAGTAGTTTCCCGGCTTCTTTTACGATGGATTGAATCTGGACCGGTCTCCTTTCCTTTTCTGCCTGGCGACTGAAGGCGAGGATCTGCTGAACCAGGTCTTTGGCGCGATTCGCGGCCTGCAGTATTCTGTTCAGATTTCTTCGGGTCTTGCTCTCTTCAGGCACATCCTCCATGATCAGTTCGGTGTACCCTATAATTGGAAAGAGGACATTGTTGAAGTCATGGGCAATGCCGCCGGCCAATGAGCCGACGGCCTCCATCTTCTGGGCCTGGCGGAGCTGGGTTTCTAACTCCTCCTCTTTCCGCTTCACTGTTTTAAACTCTGTTATATCGTTTAATACGACGGATACCTTTACGGGCCGTCCCTCGTGGATTGTAGCTCTGGTGTTTGTTATTACCCAAAGCTCTCTTCCGCCCTTACCCTTCATCGTGTATTCGGTGGTGGCAGGGGCGACCTCCTCATCCGTGCTCCTTTCAATATTTTCAGCAAAGAGACATTTGCTCTCTTCTGTCAGTAAATCCATAAAATCCATATTCAGCAGTTCTTCGCGGGAATAGCCCGTATAATCACTGAGAATGTCATTTACACGGACAATCCGTCTATTTATAAGGTCAAGCTCGCAGATGCCGGCAGGGGCGCATCTCACAAATTGCCTGTATTTTCTCTCACTCTCCCGAAGTTCTTCCGTCCTTTCCTCAACCCGCCTTTCTAATTCATCATGAACCCTTTTCAAGGCCATCCTGGCCTGCCTGCGCTCAGTAACGTCATTCAGAATGACAACAATTGAACGATGTTCTTTCTCTTTGATGGGTATCATGGTTACAGAACTTTGTCTCCCGTTCACCACCACCGGCGAATCCTCTGTGATCGTCTGTGGTGCGTCATCCAGTCCTTCCATAAGCTTCTTGATGGCCTGGTAATCAACTCCGCTAAATAACTGTGTGAAATTCAAGCTTAACAGCTTTTCCTCCGGAATACCGATCGATGAAATGGCTGCCGGATTTGTGTAAACGATATCTGCCTCAGGGGTAAGCTCTAAAATCCCCTCCGACATGTTGCCCAAGATCGCCTCAAGGTGTTTCTTGGAAGATAGTAATTCCTTTGTGATTGCCCTCTGATTTACGTCTTCAAGTCCCACAATTTTTTCCGCCGAGGGATGCCCCATTCCCTTGTCCAACCGGTCCAGTATAGAAAGAACATGTTGGCTCATCTTATCAAATGGTCCCTTGGCAATGCAGGCATCGGCGCCAAATTCGGCAAAATCTATCTTGCCCTCGGCAGCCAGGGCAGAAAAGACCACAAGATAAACGCCGTTAAGTCTCGCCATGCTTCGGATAATCCGACACAATTTCTCTCCACAGATATTCGGCATCAAAAAGTCACAAAATATGACGTCTGGAATGTGTTCCTTCAAAATATCCAGGGCAGAAAGACCGTCTGCTGCTGTCAGGACCTCGTGCCCTTCCCGTTCAAGAAAACGGCTCATGATCTTCAGCATGCCGGGATTGTCGTCCACTATCAGTATCTTTTTTCTCATGTCATCACTCTCCTTGGGTTGAGTCTGTTTCGACGCCCAATATTCCTCTTATCTTTTGTGACAACCCTCTCATATTGAATGGTTTGAGTGTAACCTTTTCTCG
>CAZACO010000117.1:0-8972 GCA_964483185.1 uncultured Desulfobacteraceae bacterium | reverse complement strand
AGCACTGGGTTGTGGCCCCAGTTGTCGAGGGTTCAAGTCCCTTCATCCACCCCATCAAAAACATAAGAAACCGGGTAGTTATCAGCTCCCCGGTTTTTTTATGGCAGGGAATTCCGGGATCGTTTGTGTTTTGGGTAGCACCTGGCATCGGGTCATTTGAGGACAGCCTTGAACTGCCGGGCCACCCGAAAGAGATTTTTTCCCCAGTCGAGTGCCAGCGGGTCGGCGGATATGACGCGACCGCCGATCGCCCGGGCGATGGTATCTGCATTTTTTGTGGAGAACTGGGGCTGGACAAAGATCGCCTTTGTCCCATCCTGCCGGGCATCGCGAATCAATCGCTGGAGTTCTTTGGGTGTTGGCTTTTTCCCTTCGGTTTCAACCGGTATCTGCACCAGTCCATAGGCCTCTGCAAAATATCCCCACGCAGGATGGTAGACCATGAACCGTTTGTCACGACCCTCGTCAGCAAAGAGCCTCATAATCTTCAGGTCCAGATCCACCAGTTCCATGATAAATACCCTATAGTTGGCTTCGTAGGTGTCCCTGTGTGTCGGATCGGCCTTCAGGAGGGCATCGAGGATGTTCCGGGCCTGAAGCATTACCAGCGGCGGCGAAAGCCAGATATGGGGGTCTCTGACACCGGGGTCGGCCGCAGCGCTCCCGTGATGTTCATTTCCATGTTGCCGGCGCGTCGTCTTCATGGATATCTTCTCTATTCCCGCCTGGGTGGCAACGATCCGCATCCCGGGATTGGCATGGGCGAATCTCTCCAGCCAGACCGTCTCAAAAGGGACGCCGATGGCAAAATATATCCTGGATTGTGTCAGATTGACCATCTGTCTCGGCTTGGGCTCATAGGTCGCCGGATTAGACCCCGGATGCACCATCACCGAGACGTCCAGCCGATCCCCCCCGATTCTTTCAACGAAGTATTTCTGGGGAAGGATGCTGACAATGACCTTCAGGGAGTTACCTGCAAAGGCGGGGGACAGGAAAAAGATGCCCAGCAGGGACAACAGGATCAGGGTCCGTTCGAAAATACCCGGTCTTTTTTTCATGCGTCAATACCACGTAACGGATGGAGTGCTTTCCATCTTTCAGACATGGATCAATTCTAGCAGGGGAGCAATCGGGTGTAAAGGTGATTGTTGTCAGCATGTTGGAATAAGGCCGGCGAGCAAGGAATCACCTGCAGATAGAAATTCCCTATAACCGGCATCGAATCTATCGGAATTTCCAGTTTGACATATTGAGATCATCTATTTAAAGTCCGCGCCAACAGAGAGGTGAACTCAGGGACACGCGGGTTGATCCCTCTAATCCTAATTTCAGGAAATGACCAAAAGGAGGTGCGGGATGGGCCAGGTGAAAAACTTCTTTGCGAGCCGGTGGGGGATGATCGGCGTCGGGACCTTTATCGGTGTGTTTGCCCCGCTTTTGCAGAAATGGGGCAATCCGGGAAACATGGGGATCTGTGTGGCCTGCTTTGAAAGGGATATCTCGGGGGCGGTGGGACTTCACCGGGCTGCCGTGGTCCAGTACATGCGGCCGGAGATCATCGGATTTGTTTTAGGCGCGTTAGTGGCGGCCTATCTCTTCAAGGAATTCCGGGCCAGGGCCGGTTCCGCGCCGATTGTGAGGTTTGTGTTAGGCGCGTTTGCCATGATCGGGGCGCTGGTCTTTTTGGGATGCCCATGGCGGGCGCTTTTGCGTCTTGCGGGCGGTGACGGGAATGCTCTGTTTGGTTTGGCCGGCCTGATTGTCGGCATCTGGATCGGCACCCTGTTTCTCAAGAGCGGGTATAACCTGGGGCGCAGCGAAAAGACCCATGTCTCGGTCGGATGGCTGTTGCCGTTGACTATGATAGGCTTCCTCATCCTGATGCTCATATTTCCCCAGATCAAGGGGGAGCCCAAGAGCGGGATACTGTTTTACAGTCTGAAAGGACCGGGGGCCATGCATGCACCCCTGCTTGTTTCTCTCGTGGTGGGCCTTGCCGTGGGATTTATCGCACAGCGGAGCCGCTTCTGCACCATGGGGGCCTTCCGGGACCTGATCCTCTTCCGTCAGGCCCATCTCTTCTGGGGGCTTCTTACCCTTGCGGTGGTTGCATTCCTCACCAACCTGATCGTGGGGCAGTTCCATCCCGGATTTGTCAAACAGCCGGTCGCCCATACCATGGAGATTTGGAACTTTCTCGGAATGGTTTTAGCCGGGCTGGCCTTTGCCTTAGCCGGCGGGTGCCCGGGACGTCAGCTTTTCTTGGCAGGGGAGGGAGACGGCGATGCCGCGGTGTTCGTCTTTGGGATGATCGTGGGTGCGGGCTTTGCCCATAATTTCGGTCTGGCCAGTTCGCCGAAAGGGGTGGGCCCTCATGGGATCGCCGCAACCATCATCGGGCTTCTGGTCTGCCTGTTCATAGGCTTCACCATGAGAAAACGCGCATAAAAGGAGAGTGGGGGTTCACAGGTTCTGGGTTCAACGTTCAAGGTTAGGGACAAGGACAAGATTGAAGAGCCGGAGTCCTGGTAAGATATGCTGATTTTGGAAAATGCCTCCCAAATAGGCCGTTAGCAGTTTTAAGGCGTTGAATGAGGAACCCTGGAGTTTAACATGTGAATACGGTTCGAAAATCGGATCCGAAGACTGGAACGCAACCTTGAACCTCTGAACCCTTGAACTGTCACAAAGGAGGCTTGGAATGAGTACAATCGTCGATGCACGGGGGTTCAGTTGCCCCCAGCCTGTCCTGATGACCATGGACGAAATCAAAAAGGTCTCACAGGGGGAGATCGAGATACGGGTAGATACGGATACTTCCAAGGAAAACGTGAGCAGGGCCGCTGAAAGCAAAGGGTGGGCAATCAAAGAGGTCAAGGAAGAGGGCGAGGGGTACCGGGTTATCATTGTCAGGAGTTGATGGTGTCGATCCTAACGTTTTTCAAGGGAAAGAAATCCAGGGATTCTTCCAGGTCCGGTGCCCAGGATCGCGGCATCCTCATTTTTGAGAATACCAGTGAGGTGATACGGGCCGAGACCGTTCTCAAGAGAGAGGGGTGGAAGATCCGGGTCATGGGGCCGCCGCCCGAAATCCGGACCGGGTGCGATCTGGTCATCGAGTTCCCCCTCATTGAAGAGCTGAATATCCTCAGAACCCTCGATGCAGCGGGAGCAGACCCCCTGCAGGTGGTCCCTGTCAACAGCCCGCTGCTCCAGCCGGTGGATATCTTCCAGAAAAAGGACTATGGCCGTTATCTTATGGTCCGTGCCGCCAATATGAAATTGACTATTGATAAGGAGACCCTTACCGTGGTAAATATCTCGGGAGGGGGGTGCCCGGATGTCCCCTATCTGGCTCGGGAAATGGTGGGAAAAACCCTAACAGACGCCCCGGCGCCCGAGGAGATCGGCCATACCCTCTGCGGTTATGCCCTGCAACTGGCGTACGAGGAGATGAAACGCCAATGTTAGCGGTGGTCGGCACTGTTCCTGATCAGGACTTCCCGCTGGCAATGGGGAAGGTCGCACTGGAGGATGATGTCATTTCGATCCAGGGAAACCACGCTCCGGTTTACCGGGCCGTGGTGAACCGGGGAACCCCGGCCCTTCTGGCCGCTGCCATCAAGGTCGGTGAGGTCGTGGGCCAGCCCCCGCCTGTTGCATATCTTGTGGGTGATATCGGATTGGGAGACGGCAGTCGGCGTCTGTATGCCTTTTTGAGTGAAAATTCAGCCAAATGGGATGTCAACGCGGTCGCTTTTCACTATCTCCAGCCGGACGTGGACTGGCACAACCGGGTGTTGTTTGCCTTGGAGGAGATGACGCATCGGCCGGTGCTGATTGCGGATGCCGGTTTCATGTATGCGGCCAAGATGAGCGGGCAGGCCCCAGCGTATGACCTGTTCACCCCTGACGTGGGCGAACTGGCCTTTTTAGCGGACGAAGAGGCCCCGCACCCCTTTTACACGAGGGGATTTATCCTGCACGAGGAGATGAGGGTGCCAGCACTGATTGAACGGGCTTACCAGCACGAAAACGCAGCAGCCTGCCTCCTTGTCAAAGGACAGCCCGATTATGTGGCCGACCGGCAGGGAGTCCATACCACGATTGACATGCCCGTGGAAGCGGCCATGGAGGCGATTGGGGGAACCGGGGATACGGTGACCGGGATTGTGGCGGCCTTGATCGGCGCCGGCATTGAGGTCAAAGAGGCCGCGATTCTGGCTGCGCGTGTCAACCGGTTGGCAGGCCGTTATGCAAGGCCCACACCCGCTACGCAGGTCATGGATATTGTCAGGCAGATCCCGGCGGCCCTGGCCCAGGTATTGGATGAGAAGGCGATCATGTCCGGACACTGTCATGTCTGATACAAACAACCCGATTCACCCTGAGATGACGGTTCTGGATGTCGTTTCCCGCTACAGGCAGACCGAGGCGGTTTTCAAGAGATACGACGCCCGGGCCGGTGAGTGCATCTGCTGCCAGGCCCTCTTCGAATCCCTGCGGGATGTGGCAGAAAAGTACCATCTGGACCTGGACAGGCTCCTGGCGGACCTGGAGGCGGTACGATTGGACCCCGAAACTTGAAACTCGAAACTGGGAACCTCTGACCCCTGCAACCTGCAACCGATACAGCGTACCCAATACCCAAGCGAATCCGCAGTAAAAGGGAAGAAGAGCAAAGACAGATGGAGGACTATGATTCAGAATCGGCGGGGTATTTCTGTGACAAAACCGAATGTGTCATTAATTTCCCGCCCTCGCTCTTGCCCCCAGAGCGCGCTGAGGCATACCGGACCGTGTCACGGTTGGCCATCGTAGAAATCGCCGGCCGCGACAGCGTGGCCGCTGCCGTGAAGGCCGTTGAAAACGAAGGGTTTACGGATCTCCTTCCCACGTACGTCTACACCGGGACGGAGTATGGGGTCTGGTCGAGCGTGGGTGATGCGGTGGACCGATTGTCAGCTCGACTGCCGGAGATCCGGATTCACCCACTGCTGGTCATCGGATCTCCCCGCTTCTGGCAGGCCTTGAACGGCCGCTTTATGACCGAGCTGATATCAAGATACGGGTTTCTTTCGCCCTGTATCGGGTGCCACCTCTACCTCCACAGCGTCCGCATCCCCCTTGCCGTGACCCTGGGCAATCGCCCCATAATCTCAGGCGAGCGGGAGCGCCACGACGGCGCTGTCAAGATCAATCAGATCGGCGAGGCCCTCATCCTCTATCAGGAGCTGGCCGGAGAATTTGAGGTCCGGTTGCTGTTCCCCCTGCGGCATATCTCAGAGGGTCATGAGATCCGGGAGGTTCTGGGCTTTGAGTGGGCCGAGGGTCAAGAACAATTGGGATGTGTCCTCTCCGGCAACTACCGGGGGCTAGATGGGAGCGTAAACATGACAGGGGAGCAGGTGGTTCAATACCTGGAGACGTTTGCCTGTCCCGTCACAAGGGAGATCATCCAAACCTATCTGGAAGGACAGGTCCCTCGTCACCTGGAGATTGCCGGCCGGGTGCTGGGGTCCTGAGGATAGAGCAGGGGAAAAGGGTTCGGTGAACTTTGAACCTGAGAACGCGAGATACGAATGAAACCCAAACTGGTTATGTGCAACATATTTCCCGAGGTCGAGCGGGTGAGGGGCTTTGCCCTTGAAAACGGCTTCACGGGGATCGATTGGTCCTTTGACCTGGACCGGTTGCCTGAAACACCGGTGGAGGGAACGCGGTGGGCAAAGGGCCAGGCCATCCTTTCTCCCATTGAAGTACGGTATCATTGTCCCTTTTACCGGATCGATCTGGGCCATGACGATCCCGTACTGGCAAAGAAGGCGGAAGCCGTTTTTCGCCGCATTATCCGCCTGGTTTCCAAGGTGGGAGGCCGATACCTCTCGATCCACATCGGGCTGGGCCTTGATTCAACCGAACCCCTCTCGTGGGAAACGACCCTCGACAACCTCAGACGGCTTGTCCAGTTCGGGGCCGGGCACAGGGTGACGGTGTGTCTCGAAAATCTGGCATGGGGATGGACCAGCAAACCGAACCTCTTCGAGAAGCTGATTCGACTGAGCGGGGCAGGCGTGACCCTGGATATCGGTCATGCCCATGTGTGCGAATCGGTGAGGAGCCAGCAGTACGTTATCGAGGACTTTGTCACCCCCCATGCAGACAGGGTGTTCAATGCCCATGTCTATCATACAGAGATCCCGGGTCAGGGGCATATCCCCCCCGTGAGCGGGGAAGAGATCGCGGACCGTCTCGCCTTGCTGCAGGAGATCGGGTGTGAATGGTGGGTTATAGAGATCAAAGAACCTGAGGCATTGTTGAAGACCAGGGGGATCATCGAGACCTGGTTGACATGTGTTGATGTGTCCCGCCCGGGGATGGAGGCCGCTGGTTCGTCTAATGCGTCCCTGTGACAGGGGAGGGGCCGAGGAATCTTGCATGAAGATCCTACTCGTTCTCCTGGATGGACTGGGAGATCGATCCTATCAGGCGCTTGGAAACCGTACGCCGCTTCAGGCCGCCCATACGCCCAATCTGGACCGGTTGGCTCAATTGGGGAGCAACGGGCTGTTTCATGCGGCGCTGACAGGCCAGTGTCTTCCCAGCGAGACCGCCCACTATCTGCTTTTTGGTTACGATCTGACCGGTTTTCCCGGTAGGGGCCTCCTCGAGGCGGTCGGGGAAGGCGTTCCATTCATTGACGGCGACGTATTGTCCCTGGCTCACCTTTCAGGGGTTGCCTGGCACGAGGGAGTCCCGGTTCTTTCCCAGGGGAGGCGGGATATCAAGGGGGATCCCGGGGAGATTGAACAGCTTTATTCGGCCATCACCCCTTACACATCGGAAGAGATTCGCTTCAACCTGCATCAGACAGGCCCCAATGACGCGATCCTTGTGATGAGCGGGCCGGTGTCACCCCACATCTCTGATTCCGACCCCATGATGATCGGCATGCCTGTGGCCGAGGTGATCGCTATTGCCGAAAACCCCGAACCGGAAAAGGCGGAAAGGACCGCCCATGCGCTGAACCAGTATCTGTCCCGATGTCATCGGATTCTGGCCAACCATGAGGTCAATCAGGATCGAATGGAAGCAGGTCTTCTGCCGGCCAACTTCCTGGTCACCCAGCGTGCCGGTCGCCGCATTGCGCAGGAATCCTTTTATGATCGATGGGGCCTCAAGGGGATGGTGGTCGCTTCGGGGGCCGTGTATATGGGACTTGGAGGCGAACTGGGCCTCACACGCTTGAGGGTCGCCGATGGAGTGGATGCCGGGGATGACCTGAGAGGACGTATCCGCATCGCCCTGTCAGACAGGTCCCATGATTTCATCCATGTACATACCAAGGCCCCGGACCAGGCAGGCCATACAAAAGATCCCAACCGGAAAAGGGCGGTCATCGACCGCCTGGATCAGGGACTGGACGAACTGGTCGGAGAGCTGGAACAGAGGGACGACCTGCTGGTCGTGATTACCGCGGATCACTCCACCCCCAGTTCATCCGGCCTGATTCATTCAGGGGAACCGGTGCCGGTGTGTCTCGCCGGCCTCAATATCCGGCGCGACGACGTGACCGCCTTTGACGAGGTGAGTGGAGCGGCCGGTTGTCTGGGCCTTCTCCGTGGACAGGAGCTTATGCTTATGATCCTCAATTGTTCGGGTCGATCCACACTGATCGGTCATCGCCTGGGCCCTGTTGAAAGGCGTTATGTTCCACGGTCCTATAGGCCGTTTCGTGTGAAGTGCCTAAAGTGACTAAAGTGCCTAAAGTTGAAAACGGAGCATGACAGGTTTGAATATTCTTTAATGCAGCAATATGATCTTGTTCTGCTGAAAGCGGGACGAATTTTGTGATTGAAAGGAAAACACCATGTCTGAGCAAAAGGCGCTCCGACTGACAGAGACCGTGGCCGGGTCCGGGTGAGCCTCCAAATTGCCGCCAGGGGACCTGGATCGGGCATTGTGCGGGATTGAATTCCCGACAGATTCGAACGTGCTCGTGGGGCTGGACCGTGCAGATGACGCGGGTGTTTATAAGGTGACGGACGATATCGCCCTGATCCAGACCGTGGATTTTTTTACGCCGATTGTAGATGATCCCTACTGGTTCGGGCAGATTGCTGCGGCCAATGCATTGAGCGATGTCTATGCCATGGGAGGCGTACCCAAGACAGCCATGAACCTGGTAGCCTTCCCGATCAAGGAGATGGATATCGCCATCCTCCGCCAGATCATCCAGGGGGGTCTGGACAAGATGAGCGAGGCCGGGGTGGTCCTGGTAGGTGGGCACAGCGTGGAAGACAAAGAGCTGAAATACGGGTTGTCTGTGACAGGGTTCATTCACCCGGACCGGATACTGACAAAGAAAAACCTCCAGGAGGGTGATCGGCTCATCCTGACCAAGCCGTTAGGCACCGGGATTGTCAATACAGCCATCAAGGGGGGTCTGGCCTCTGCTGACATCATCGAACGGGTGACCCGACTGATGGCGACCCTCAACCGCGGCGCGGCCGACATCATGGGCCGATATCCTGTGCACGCCTGTACGGATATCACCGGGTTCGGCCTCTTAGGCCATCTCGCGGAGATGATTACAGATACGCTATTCGGGATCAGGCTCATGAGCCAGGAGATCCCGATCCTGCCCGAGGCCGTCGACTATGCCGGCATGGGCCTGGTCCCGGCAGGGGCTTACAAGAACCGGGAATTCCGCGAATGCATGGTCGATTTCGCCCCTTCTGTGGATCGTTTGGTTCAGGATATCCTCTTCGATCCCCAGACCTCGGGGGGATTGCTCATAGGCGTGGAGAAAGAGAGTGCCGGTGACCTGGTCGCTGAATTACGGGAAAAGGGGATACCGGAGGCGGCCATCATTGGCGAGGTAATAGCCGAACCCAAGAGGCGGATCGAGATTGATTGAAACAGAAACCGTTCACACGGTAGCCGACCCCCCTCTCTGAAGTAGGGGG